>DIWI01000088.1 GCA_002428415.1 Clostridiaceae bacterium UBA6110 | reverse complement strand
TCGACTGTAAAGGCAAAGTCTCCGGCATATAAGATGGATGACATGAAGGATTTCGTGGGTCTTATAGATGTCATGGTACTTTGCGGAGGAAGTGCAACTGACCTGCCTAAGCAGACAGTTGAAATCAACAAGCTTTTCAACACGGTTGACAGCTATGACAACCATGGTGAGATTCCTGGTTATTTCACAGGAGTAGAAGCGAGCGCAAAGGCATCAGGAAAAACCAGCATCATAAGCGTAGGCTGGGATCCGGGCCTGTTCTCCCTGAACAGGGTACTTGCAAATGCAGTGCTTCCATCAGGTAAGGACTACACTTTTTGGGGAGAAGGCGTAAGCCAGGGACACTCAGATGCTATCAGAAGGATTGATGGGGTAGTTGATGCCAGGCAGTATACTGTTCCGGTAGAGGAAGCTCTTGCCTCAGCAAGGTCTGGTGAGGGCAAAGAATTCACAGCAAGGGAAAAGCACAAGAGAGTATGCTTCGTTGTTGCAAAGGATGGGGCTGACAAAGCAAGGATAGAGAAAGAGATAGTGACGATGCCAAACTATTTCGAGCCATACGATACCACAGTAACCTTCATAAGCCTTGATGAACTCAAGGAAAAGCACGGAGGTATACCACACGGCGGATTCGTCATAAGGACAGGAGAAACCAGCGAAGGCGTGGTACAGAGATTCGAGTTCAGCCTTAAGCTTGACTCAAATCCCGAATTCACATCCTCAGTCCTTGCAGCATATGCCAGAGCCTGCCACAGGCTGGCGCTGGAAGGAAAGTCAGGAGCTTTCACAGTTCTTGATATCCCCTTCTCACTTATTTCCGCGAAGACACCTGAAGAACTCAGGAAAGAAATGCTATAAGATTAGAGATGCTATAAGAATAGTAGCCAGGGATTCCCTGGCTACTATTCTTATATACAAAATTAATAATTTCTTTTATTTCGAACATTGAAAACTGACCATTTAAACAAGTATACAAGATTGCAAATTTATCTGGTTTAGATCTACCAGAATATCTTAACTACCACATGATTGAATATTGACAGGAATACAAGGTATGGTATGAGTCGGTGTATCTTAAGCCACCCTCCTGCCTTCCCCTTCATCTTCCTGAAGCCATAGCCTCCCAGGATTCCCTGAAGCATTATAAGGGTTAGTGTCAGGAATCCGCTGGCTACAAAGCCGTAGACTGAAAACTTCACTGCTCCATGAATAAGTGCGGAAGTTGCTGCAAGAGCACCGAAAAGCTTGTGGTTCTTAACAAGGAACTTCATCAGTGACTGGAACGTACCCTTGAAGGATGTCTTTGCTATTTTCTTTCCGTACATTTTGTTTATGGCTTTTACCGGCCTGTTAAGGAAAGCTATGGTAAATAGGATTGCAGTAAGTGATCCCATAAGATTTCCGAATTCACGCAAAATATTCACCTCTCCATATAAATTTCTTTCAATATACAAGAAACATTCTCTTAATGTATTCAATATAGCACATATCTCTCTCAAAGACTGTTAATAATCAGTTATGATTTGCAGCGGATTTTATCTTTTCCACTGAAAAAGGAGCCTTTCGGCTCCTTAAATCTTGCTCTTCGCGTTTTTCTCCATGAGCTCTTTCGCTCTATGGCATGCTGCGTAGTGCCTTTCCTTGATTTCTTCGAATTCAGGGGTGATATCCCTGCACTTCTGGATAGCATAAGGACATCTTTCGACGAACCTGCAGCCTTCCTTAGGATTGATCGGGCTTGGCACATCTCCTTCGAGCACTATCCTCTTCCTGTTCCTCTGGATTTCAGGGTCAGGTATCGGGATTGCTGAAAGCAGCGCCATGGTGTATGGGTGAAGCGGCTCATTGTACAGCTCTTCAGCATCAGCCAGCTCCATCATGTGTCCCAGGTACATTACACCGACTCTGTCGGAGATGTATCTGACCATTGAAAGGTCATGTGCTATGAAGAGGTAAGTCAGTCCCAGTTTATCCTGAAGCTCCTTCAGAAGGTTTACCACCTGTGCCTGAATTGATACGTCAAGAGCTGAGATAGGTTCGTCGCAGACGATGAATTTGGGGTTGAGGGCAAGCGCACGCGCTATGCCTATCCTCTGCCTCTGTCCGCCTGAAAATTCGTGAGGGAATCTCATCGCGTGCTCATCGTTAAGTCCGACAAGCTCAAGAAGTTCCAAAACCCTCTTCTTCCTCTCATCGGAGTTCTTGTATATGCCATGAACATCAAGGGGCTCTGCCACAATATCAAGGACTGTCATTCTTGGATTCAGTGAAGCATAAGGGTCCTGGAAAATCATCTGGAAATTCCTTCTTACCTCATGCATCTCTTTCCTTGAAAGAGTGTATATGTCCTTTCCCTTGTAGAAAAGCTGACCTTCCGTCGGCTCGTATATCCTTACTATTGTCCTGCCTGCTGTGGATTTTCCGCAGCCTGATTCTCCGACAAGACCAACGGTCTCGCCTTCATAAATGTCCAGACTGATTCCGTCAACGGCCTTCAGGACTCCACCGGAGACTTGAAAGTGCTTCTTCAGGTTCCTGATGCTTATTAGTGGTTCCATCATGCCTGACCTCCCTTGGTATCCTTCTTCATGATCACCATCGGGTGATTCAGCCAGCATCTCGACCTGTGCTCATCGGTATGCTCAATGAACTCAGGAAGGTTGTCCTTGCAGATCTTCATGGCATCCGAGCATCTGTCATAGAATGAACAGCCCTTCGGAGGTATGTACAGGTCTGGAGGAGTTCCGTCGATGGAGTTAAGCGGCTTGTCCTTGCTCATGTCGAGCCTTGGAACGGAGCCCAGCAGCCTTCTTGTATACGGGTGCATCGGATTTTCAAATATCTCCTCAGTTGTGCCCTGTTCCAGTATCTGTCCGGCATACATGACTACAAGTCTGTCTGCAACGTCAGCAACTACTCCAAGGTCATGTGTGATTATGATTATTGACATTCCGAATTTCTGCTGTATGTCCTTCATGAGGTCTAGTATCTGTGCCTGAACTGTAACATCCAGGGCTGTAGTAGGCTCATCTGCAATCAGAAGCTGGGGGTCACAGACCATGGCAAGAGCAATCATTACCCTTTGCCTCATACCGCCCGAGAATTCATGAGGATATTGCCTTACCCTCTTCTCCGGCTGGGGTACTGAGACCAGTTCGAGCATTTCTATGGCCTTCTGGTCAGCTTCCTTCCTGCTTATCCCAGTATGCTTGATAAGGGATTCAACGATCTGGTCACCAACCCTCATGGTCGGGTTCAGGCTGGTCATCGGGTCCTGGAAGATCNNATCCTCTTTCCCCTGATTCCCTGCATCTCTTTTTCACTCTTGTCAAGGAGATTCTCTCCGTCAAAGATTATCTCTCCGCCCTTATAGAATGCCGGAGGCATTGGCAGAAGCTGCATTATACCTGCAGCGGTAACAGACTTTCCGCAGCCGGATTCTCCGACTATCGCAACAGTCTCCCTCTTGCCAACATCGAAGGTTACGCCTCTGACAGCTTCAACTTCTCCGAAGAAGGTCTTGAAGGAAATTTTCAGGTCCTTTATCTCTAAAAGTTTATCCATTTCTTCTGTCTCCCTACTTTCTAAGCCTTGGGTCCAAGGCATCTCTCAAGCCATCTCCAAGTACGTTGAAAGCAAACATGATTAAGGAGATAAATATGGCTGGAATTATGATCTGGTATGCATTACCTACAGCAAGTCCTATGAGTCCGTCGTTAGAAAGGTTTCCCAGTGACGGGTCAGGCGGCTGCAGTCCTAGTCCGAGATATCCAAGCGTAGCTTCCGCGAAGATGGCTCTCGGTATGGTAAGTGTTACATTGACGATTATCGGTCCCAACGTGTTGGGTATGATGTGCTTCTTCAGTATCCAGCCCTTGGTGGCACCGAGTGACTCCGCAGCAAGCGAATACTCGCTTTCCTTGAGCTGAAGCACCTGGCCCCTTACGAGTATCGCCATCGGGACCCAGCCTGTAAGGCTCATTGCAAGTATCAGAACGGCAAGGCTGTTTCCTCCGCCTTCGCCTGAAAGCACGACTGAAAGGAGGATTACTATAAGCAGATAAGGAATGCTGTATATTACCTCAGCGAACCTCATCATTATCGAGTCGACCTTTCTTGTAGCCATGCCGGCTATTCCGCCGTAAACGACTCCTATCATGAAGTCCATGGCGGCTGCAAGGAAGCCGATGATAAGTGAAAATCTTGTTCCAAGCCATACTCTCGAGAACATGTCCCTTCCCAGTTCATCGGTTCCGAACCAGTATTCAGCACCAGGATGTACGTTTATCTTGTCGTAATTCTGGTCAGTATACGAGTACCCCGAAATCTTTGTTCCAAGATATGACATTATGAGAAATATGACGATTATGGTAAGTCCGACCATAGCAAGCTTGTTCTGCTTGAGCCTTCTCCATACATCCGGCCAATACTTGATGGTAGGCCTCTTTATGACATCTTTGTTCTTATCCTCCCTGTGGGCAGGCTCGAACATATCCCTGGTAAGTTCTTTCTTGTTCTGGAGTTCCATACTAATGTCCCTCCTTTAAGAGCTTGATCCTTGGATCTATGAACATATATGCAATGTCCACAATGAACAGCATTGCAATAAGTATCAGTGAATAGAATATGGTTGTACCCATAATCAGGGTGTAATCCCTGTTGCTGATTGAAGTCGTGAAGAATTTCCCTAGTCCGGGAATGCCGAATATCTTCTCTATAACGAAGCTTCCTACAAGCAGATTCGAAATTATTGTTCCGAGGACTGATACAACAGGAAGTATGGCATTTCTGACTGCGTGCTTGTATACAACTGCGGCCTTTGTTATACCCTTTGACTTTGCAGTCTTGATATAATCCTGTCCGAGAACTTCAAGCATGCTGGACCTCATGAGTCTCGCCATTGTAGCGAGAGGCATCAGCGATAGTGCAAAAGACGGCAGCACCGTATGGTTCCAAGTTCCCCAACCGCCTATGGGCAGCCATGAAACGTTCCTGGCCACGAACTGAATCAGGACGGTTCCCATGATGAAACTCGGTACCGATATACCGATTATGGCTACAATCATCGAAAAATAATCCAGGGCTTTGTTCTGGTTAAGTGCCGCGAGAGCACCCAGTGCCGGTCCAAGTATCACTGCTATAAGGAGTGCTTGTACCGCAAGTCTTGCGGATACCGGGAATCCCCTGTTTATCATCTCATTTACGGTTTCGGTCCTGGACTTCATGGAATCTCCGAAATCGCCCTTGATAAGTTTGCCAAGATAAATGACATATTGCTCCGGAAGCGGCTTGTCAAGTCCATACTGCTTCTGTAGGTTTTCATAAATGACCTTTGGCATCTTGCCTTCTTTGGCAAATGGATTGCCTGGAACGCTATGCATAAGGACAAAGGTTATTGTAACGACTGCCCATAGTGTGACTATTGACAGTAAAAGTCTTTTAAAAAGGTACTTTTTCATGCTACCTCTCCTAATCTATAGAATAACAAAGAAAAATCGAGGGCTATTAATATAGCCCTCCGATTCTTCTGGAAGGAACAAACAATACTGTTCTGTATTATTTGTTGATGTCAGCGTAAGTGAAATATGGATATCTGTTTATTGGCTTGAAGATGCCTGTTACATAAGGTTTCTGAACATAAGGCTGTGTATAGAAGTATATAGGAGCTATTGGCATAGCCTCCATGAGTATCTTCTCTGCCTTTCTCATGTTCTCCATCCTTACCTTCTGGTCAACTGTAGCCTTTGATTCTGCAACGAGCTTGTCATACTCAGCATTGCTGAACTTTGCATCGTTGAAGCTTGACTTTGATTCCCACAGGTCTACGAATGTCATTGGGTCTGCATAGTCGCCTATCCAGCCTGCTCTTGATATGTCGTAGTCGCCAGCCTTTTCTCTGTCGAGCTTGACCTGGAATTCAACATTCTCAAGTCCTATCTCAACTCCGAGGCTAACCTTCCACATGTTCTGTACAGCTTCTGCTATCTTCTTGTGAGTCTCAGAGGTGTTGTACAGGAGCTTGAAGCCCTTTGCATTGAACTGCTCAAGAGTCATTCCTGCCTCTTTAAGTCCCTCTTCGAAGATCTTCTTTGCTTCAGTAAGATCATACTTTATGAGGTTTCCGACTCCAGTTCTGTATTCTTTGCTGTTCTCGTCGAACATACCGAATGGAACTACGCCTTCTGCAGGTGTCTGTCCGCCCTGTGTTATCTTCTCAACGATCGTCTTCCTGTCTATCGCCATAGAAAGACCTCTTCTGATCTTAGCGTTGTCGAAAGGAGCTCTCTTTGAGTTGAAGTTGTAGTAGTATGTAGCAAGGTCAGTTCCTATTATGAGCTCCTTGCTGCCTGATGCCTTGAGCTGTCCTACGACTGATCCTGGGATCGGTGTAAGGAAGTCGAACTCTCCGCCTTCATACTTCTGCCATGCTGTTGTTGCATCCTCGAGTATTGCGAACTCGATTCCGTCAAGCTTTACGCTGGTTGCGTCATAGTAGTTATCATTCTTTGCAAGTGTTATGGAAGCATTGTGAACCCAGTCTGTAAGCTTGAAAGGTCCGTTTGAAACGTAGTTCTTAGGATCCTTAGCCCAGTCTGCGTTTCCTTCAACAACCTTCTTGTTAACCGGATAGTATGTGTAGAATGCTGCCATTTCAAGGAAGTAAGCTGTTGGAGATTCGAGAACGACCTGAAGGGTCTTCTCGTCAATAGCCTTTACTCCTACGTCCTCAAGCTTGGCCTCACCTGAGTTGTACTTTGCACCGTTCTTGAGGTAGAACATCTGATATGCATATTCTGCCTTAAGGTTAGGATCGAGCACCCTCTTCCAGGCGAATTCGAAATCCTGTGCTGTAACCTTCTCACCGTTTGACCACTTTGCGTCTCTCAGTGTGAAGGTGTAGGTGACCTTGTCATCGGCAAGCGTATACTTTTCAGCTATACCTTCGACGATGAGACCTTCCTTTGACCTCTTCATAAGGCCTTCGAAGGTGTGGTCAAGTACCCATGACTCATGGGTTCCTTGTGCAAGCGCCGGATCAAGCGAACCAGGCTCACTGCTGTTGTTCGTTCTCAGTATCTTTTTGGCAGCTGGTGCTGTTGTTGGAGCTGTGGTTGGCGTAGTCGGAGCAGCTGTTCCGCATGCCGTTGCCACAAATGCAGCTGTCATAATGATACTTGCAAGAAGTAACACTTTCTTTTTCATGAAAAATCCTCCTTTGAACTTTTTTAACTAGTTCCCTAGTATTTTCTTACTTTAGCACAGTTCATAATTATTTTCAATATTTACAGTTTATACATAAAAAATTTTAGTCAGCCGTTAACATTTCTACAAAAACGCGGCAAATATATTTTCAAATAGTCGAAATACACGGGAAATAAATGATTATTCGTAAACGGATACCGGCGAATTGCTATCATTATGCAACTCCAAACTTAGAGCACCAACGTTTCCACAGTTTTTCAGTTTTATTTAAAATGCATTAAACTTCAGGAAACGTGCATTAATATTATCTTTTTAATATCATAATATACATATTTCTCATATTTATAAGAAAGTACGCATACTTTCAATTTTGCCTGCATCATAAAATATAAATAAATCTAATCCTTCAAATGTCAGACAATAAACGTTTGCAAAACAGTCCGTCTAAGCTAATAATATATCTCGCAGACAAGTAATTCAAGTTCCGTCCAAAAAAAACACTCCGCAAGAAGCGGAGCTTTGCAAAATTGTGATTGAAACTTGTCTTTTATTGGTTCATTCCGGTAAAAACCAGCACTGCATCTCTCAGGAATTCTGCAGTCCCTGGCTTTTCATTGTCATAATAAGCCTTGAACCTTTCATCGTCTACATACATCTGGGCGAGTCCGGCATGCGCTTCAGGTGAATACTTATCCCAGTACATGGTGAGCCATTCCTTATGGAGACTGGCTGCCTTCTGGGCCAGCTCTGAAGATGGGTCCCCGCCTTCCATTGCTGAATGCAGCGTCGAGATGATGTCAGAAGCGAGCTTCTGTGCCTTTTCGTAGTCAGCCTCAGTCATTCCCATAACCTTGGCATTTGACTTCTCGAAGACCTCGTCACCATATTTCTCTCTTACTTCAGCACCATATTTCCTGTCATTCTCATCAACAAGATTCTTCTTGAATCCCTCGAACCTTTGCTTGTCCTTCATTTTTGTTCTCCCTTCAAAATCCTCGATGCTTCTCTCAACATTGATGAGAAGCTCTTCAATCTGCTTCTTACGCTCCTCAAGGTTTCTCCTGTGCTCTTGCAGCGCTTTTCCTTCATCAAATGAGTCCGATGTAACTATCTCTCCAATCTTTTCCAGAGGCAGTCCAAGCTCCCTGTAGAAAAGGATCTGCTGGAGCCTTGCTATTTCCTTCTCTCCATATATCCTGTAGCCTGAAGAGCTCGTCCTAAGCGGCTTCAAAAGTCCAATTTCATCGTAGTATCTGAGTGTTCTTGTGCTTATTTTTGCCAAACCTGCCAGTTTCTGTATCGTATATTCCATGACGGCCTCCCTTCATAGTGAATATACACCTTTACGCTGCGTCAAGGTCAACCATGAAATAAAAATACATTTTCAATAACCAAAATGCTGGGTCCCGATTAGTGTTCTGTACCCCTTGAATCTTGACCCCGAAGAGTTTGACCTGACCAATCCGATGCCTGTATACCGGAAATCAGGATTAAGCATCTGAGCGTTATGGTCAGGCGAGGATTTCCAGCCTTCAAAAAGCTCGGCTATTGCAATTACCTCACCAGGACCCGACTTCCCTACAGAAGCCAGATTCTCCCCGATAACCGTATACTTCAGTCCGAACACATCCCAAAGAAGGTAGTCGAATCCCCTTCCTTCAAAATTCGGATTGGTATGTTCAAAGTAGTTAAGCTGCAGCATCGCATTGGATTTGTACCGTGCAGAAGCATGGAGGTTATCCCTGACCTCAAGTGCCTGAAGACCATTCTCCCTCCTGTAGCTGTTGATCATTTCAAGGAGTTCCTGTTCCCCCTCCTCATCATAGGTGTATCCATATTTTTCCGGAAGCCTTTCAAGCTCCTCAGCTATCCTTACAGGGGCAAAAGGAACCTCAACATGTGTCACTGCTTCCGTAACCGATGGAGTTCTATCAAACAAAAGATCAAGGTCGGCATAGCTGCAGCCTGCAATGGACAATGAAAGCAAAATGGCAGAACACAGCTTTAGAATCACATTGTATCTATAATATTTTAATTTGTTCATTTCAACCTCCGATTTCCAGACTGCAATAGCAGGAGATCATCATAATATTCTTGTCTAAGTCAGTTTTCAATTTCCAGGCTCTATCCTGATTATATCATCACTCAAAAGCAATCCAGGTTTTCCTGTAAAAGGTTAAACAAGTGTTGTCAGAATGTTCAGAAATTAAATTGTATAAAATGTTATTCTTGACTTACCAAGAACAAGGAGGATTCATATGAAAACCAGGATATTAGGTGCCCTGCTGGCACTACCTATAATCTTATCAGCCTGCACCAATGCTTCTCCAAAGCCTTCATCAACCGAAACTTCATTGCCAACTCAGGGATCAGCTTCGCCGACAATGGAGCCTAGCCTGCAGCCTGAGCTTGAAAGTTATAAGATTGTAGAGGCCTACCCTGCCCTAACCTTCAAAGAGCCTCTGGAATATGTGTGGTCAGAAGTGACTGGCAAGGCATATGTCTTAGAGAGAGGCGGACTGATACTTGAATTCGAGGAAAATGAAGATGTGAAAGACTTCAGTATCTTTGCTGATCTGACATCCAGAGTTTCAGTTTCTGCAACTGAACGAGGACTTCTTGGCTTTGCATTCCATCCTGACTATGAAGATAACGGACTCTACTATGTCAACTATACAACCGAAAACGACACTGTAATCGAATCATCGAAAGGTGACTTAATCATGTCATTCCCTCAGCCATTCAGCAACCATAACGGAGGTCACATTGCCTTTGGAAACGACGGTTATCTATATATTGCAGCGGGTGATGGTGGCGGTGCCGGAGATCCCCAGGGCAATTCACAGAATTTGTCGAGGATATACGGAAAAATGCTAAGGATAGATGTAGACAAGAAGTCCGGAGCGAAGAACTATTCCATACCTTCAGACAATCCCTTCGCTGACGGTAAAGGTGGTGCACTGCCTGAAATCTTCGCTTATGGATTGAGAAACCCATGGAAGTTCAGTATTGATGGTGCAACAGGAAAAATAATGGCCGGTGATGTCGGACAAAACCGGATCGAAGAGATCGATGAGATAGTCTCAGGAGGCAACTATGGCTGGAATATCATGGAAGGTACATCGGTCTACAAGGATGACAAGGTGACTGACAAGGCAAGCCTCATTCCTCCTCTAGCAGAATATCAGCACCCTGAAGGAAAATCTGTTACTGGTGGATACATTTACCGTGGTGAACTTCTCAGGGAGCTTCATGGAGACTATGTATACGGAGATTTCGTGACAGGCAGGGTCTGGGCATATGATTTTGACTCAAAGCAATCCAGGAAGATACTTGATACAGGACTCAACGTATCATCCTTCGGACTGGACAAAAATGGAGAAATCATAATAGTCGACTACTCCGGGAAACTGTTCAGGATAACTGCCGGAAATTGACAGAAAATTATCCAATCGCAAGGAGATAAGGCTATGATTAATGAAAATAACATGCTGGTAAGGGATGGAATTTCGCTGAAGTATATTGATTCTGGTGAATCCAGAGGGATGCCACTTGTACTAATACACGGCATCGCTGATTCCTGGCATGCATTCGACCTGTTATTGCCGTATTTGGATAAAAGCATCAGGATAATCGCACCTACACTCAGAGGGCATGGTGATTCGGATAAACCGAAAAGCGGCTATGACAGCAAAGAAATGGCTGATGACGTGTCAGTTCTTTTGCGTAAGCTCATGATTGATAAGGCTGTTGTACTTGGTGCTTCAAGCGGAGGATTAGTTGCCAGAAGCATTGCACTAAGATATCCGGAAATGGTATCCGGGCTGATACTTGTGGGGAGTCCACTGGAGCTTTGTAAAAATCCCGATCTCAGACAATTATATGATAATGTAATATCAAAGTTTGGCGATGAAGTTGACAAGGACTTTGTCAAAGGCTTTGTGTCAGGATTGTCTGGAACGAATGTACCTTCTGGATTTATAGAGATGATGACTGAGGAAACAATGAAGCTGCCATCATGGGTATGGAAGGAATACACAGCTTCGCTACTAAATGAGAGGGTTCCTGAAAACATATCTGACATTAATGTTCCATGCCTCATAATCTGGGGAGGCAAAGATGAGATAACAGGAAGGTCCGATCAGGAGGAATCTTCCAGGCTCATTAGGAACTCCCGTCTCGTAATTCATGAAGGGCTCGGGCACATGCTCTACTGGGAAGATCCCAAGGCTGTGGCATCTGACATCATTGAATTTTTGAATGAAATGGTATAGGCCGGGGTCTCCCCGGCCTTAAATATAGAGATATGCTTTTCTTCATAGAATGTGTATGTTTCTGTGTACATACTTCCTTTCAAGCTCCTTGAGCAGCAGGTGAAGCTTTTCGTGTGTCCCTTCCCCCATTACCTCATCCTCGAATTTTCCAAAGGCTTCTAGGAGACTTGCCTGCTCCTCCTTTGGTATCAATGCATCTCCCATTGGGAAAAGCTCTTCATTCTCCTTCCTGATATGCTTCCTGAGAAGTACTGAATACTCCTCTGCAATCTTGAAGAACTCCGGTGAGCCTGAATGCTTCTTCATCCTTGCGAGAATGCTCTTTCCTTCCGCATGCTCTTTCAGAAGCTCGTCAGTGATTTCAGCACCACCGCCGCTGTGACTTCTTATGGCAGGAAAATAAAGGCCTTCTTCCTTTCCATGATGACATTTTTCAGTGAACATACCGAAGAACCATACCAGGTCTTCAATATCCTTCCTGTCTGCCTTTAGTCCGGATTGAAGCGTCACTGAAATCTCGTCCAGTATCCTAAGGCCGTGCAATATACCGTCATGCTCATTTCTGAGGTCCATGCTTGCAACCATGTTGTCACCTCTCCTTTTTGTTAAGGTCAAGTTCAATTCTATCAGTTTTTCTCGAAGTACCACGCATCCGGTATGAGTTTCCGGAGCTCATCTGTAAGCTTTTCTGATTCAAGCGGTCTCCCATGGTAAGCGGCAGGAGTGTTCTGGAAATGCAGTATCCTCCATCCGTGTTCCCTGTTTACCGCAAATAGTGTTTGTATGGCATTCACGCTTGGATTGATGTCGCTCTTCCCACGCAGCACCATGCCTACAACGCTGTTGATTATTGCAATGCCATCAGCGGGAAAACTGATGTCTCTGACAGCCTTGACATATTTGCCTGTAGGATTATTGTTGAAAATGGCTTCGAGTGTGCTGTGCACCTCGGCCCTTCCTCTCATCATGCTGCCGTCGAAACCGATTATAGTGCAGTATTCGTCGCAAATCTCTGCCATGGCGCCCGCATCCTTGCTGTTCCAGCCATCAATCCACGCATCGTAAAGCTTCCTGACATCATGTTCGGCCTCGTCCCAGTCCATCTTCACTCCTCCTTAAAGCCTTTAAACTATCCTGAACCTAAGCACTGTCTTCAGCTCTTCTTTTTTTGTCTTTCTCGGGTCGCTGAGATATATCTCCTTGTGAGTCTTTTCAAGCCTTTTATTGCCTTTGCCTTTACAGAATTCCTCCATGATTTCAAATGACTTTGCTTCATTGTCATAGCTTCCAATGTGCAGCATCTGGCAGACAAGACCTTCTGAGAAACTTCCGAAACCAGCTCTGTAAGCATCTATCTTCTTTTTCCTTGAAGTCTCTGCAACAATGCGTTCAAAAAGGCTCCGGTCAAGAAAATCCGGCTGCCGGATCATTATCCTGTACTTCAGATTGTCCTTGTCGAGATGTGAAATTCCCTTGTCAACAAGGTCCCATACACCCTCAAGCGGGAAGACAGTATATTCATACCAGTCTGTCGGCGGATCAGGCCATTTGTAGGACATCCTTACCCCATAGCTAAGTGCATACAATAGCTCCGTATCCTTCTGGAAGCCTTCATTGTTCGGATTACCCTCTCCGTCGACATAAATGAACGAAAGTTCAGGGACGGTGATGATAACAGGCGTCTCTTTCGGCAGGTACAGTTCCTTGAAGTCCTTCTTGTAGTCAACCTTCTTCATGTTTTCCTCCTAGTGTATAAATGCCCTCTCTATCCATTATATCTTTTCCATATTTTATTTCTGTTACATATCTCTAAACTTTGTTTGACTAAAAAAGGCTCCCTAAAGGGAAGCCTCATCAATTTCAAATATTTCAACGAGCTTTCTGCCTACTCCATCATGGTCGTTGGTGTCTGCAACAGCATCTGCCAGAAGCATCAGGGAATCCTTCGCATTACCCATGGCTATCAGCGTTCCTGATGAGTCTGCCATCGACAGGTCGTTGTCACCGTCTCCGAATGAGATCACATCCTCAATGGATATCCCGTGATGATTTGCAAGCATCCTTATGGCAGTTCCCTTGTCGAATTCCCTGGTAGAAATGTCAAATGCACCGGTGAATGGGGAAACTATGTTGAGGCTGCCAATTTGATCAAGCTCTTCCTTTGCTGACTGCAGCTTCGACTGGTCCAGTCCCATAAGTGTAGAGAGTACATATTCATCAGAATGCAAAAGAAACTCATTTTTGTCCTGAAGTGTAACTCTTCTCTCTATCTCCTTAGGGAGAACCAGATTAGCTGCCGCATTGACCACGGCAGACTGAAAGGATTTCGTAACATATAGCGCTTCGATGCCATGGAAGCCGGCAATAAGCCCATACCTTTCAGCGATGTCATAGATCATTCCGAGCTGCTTCTGGTCCTGAACAGTCCTGTGGATACACTTACCTCCACTTAAGACCAGATTGCCGCCTGAGGCAATTACATCGGCATCAGGCCCGATCAGTGACGCATAATATGCAGCAGAACGTATCTGCCTTCCGGTGCAGACACTGAAGACATGTCCTGCGTTCTGAAGTGACCTTATAACGCTTATATTGTAATCTGAAATCCTCTTGAAGCTTGTAAGAAGTGTTCCGTCGAGGTCAGAACATATCAGCTTTCTTGTCATGACCTTTACCTCCGCAAATCTAAAGCAATCAGAACCACTTCTTTTTCTTGAAGTAGATAATCATAGAGACTGCAATGGCAATCATTACAAACCAGGTTGCATAATATCCATATTTCCAGCCAATCTCCGGCATGTACTTGAAGTTCATCCCGTATACTCCTGCGATAAATGTAAGTGGGATGAATATTGTTGAAATTATCGTAAGTACCTTCATTACCTCGTTAAGCCTGAAGCTTACGCTTGAAAGGTTCAGGTCGATAAGTCCTGCAAGAAGCTCACGATAGGTCTCCGTAGTGTCTATTATCTGGATGATATGGTCATAAACGTCCCTGATATAAAGTTCGGTGGCAGGTCTGATCAGTTCGGTGGAGTCCTTTCCAAGCCATGAGGTAACTTCGCGAAGAGGCCAGATGTATTTGTGTATGTACATGAGATTGTTCTTGATTCCCCTTATCTCATGCAGTGTTTCTTTTGAAGATTTCTGCAGTACCACTTCCTCAACCTTGTCGATCCTGTCTCCAAGTTCCTCAAGTACTTCGAAATATCCGTCAACTATTGCATCAAGAAGCGAATACATAAGATAATCGGCTCCTGATTTCCTGATAAGAGTATTCTGGTTTCTTATCCTGTCACGGATATTAGTAAATACGTCCCCTTTCAGTTCCCCGAAGGATATGACGTAGTTGCAGCCAAGTATGAAGCTGATATGCTCAATGACAAGTTCACCCTCCATATAGTAGATCATCTTGGAGACTATATAAAGATAGTCGTCGTAATCCTCGATCTTTGCCCTCTGAACTTTATTCGTAATGTCCTCCGTAATAAGTGGATGGATGCTGAACGTTCCGCTGATGCGTTCAAGTGTAGACTGAGGACATCCGCCATCGATGTTTATCCACCTTGTGGTGCCTTCCGGAATCCTTCCAAGGTTGTCAAAATCCACACCTTCTTTGTCTTCCACCCAATATTCACTGAATCCATCGTTATTGTAGTCCATTATCTCAAAAATGCAGCCATTTCCTGGTATCACATTGCTTTCCATCGCTTACCCCCGCCGTTTAGCCTCTCAAGTATATTTTAGCAAACTTCATGAATCTATATATGTATTCGAAGAAAAAAAGCGAGTTAGAATTGTTCATTCAACCCCTGCTTAAGCTTGAAACAATAATGTCAGCATATGTTACAGGGCTTAACTTATTGATTTTGCTGTAAACCTCCTGACATGCCACAGCATCGCAAAGTGCATTATGGTGATCCTCAAGTGCAAGACCATAGTACTCGCACACTGAGCTGAGTCCATGTCTCCTGAGTCCTGCATTCACAGATTTCGAGAGCCTGTAGGTACAGACATAACGGAATTCCGGCACATTAATTCTGCTTCTCCTTAGTGACTTTGCGAGCACATTCAGGTCGAAGGTGGCATTGTGGGCTATGATAACTCCATCGGTAAAATGATGGCTTATCTTATCCCAGATTTCAACGAAGACAGGACTCCCTTTTACCATGGCCTTCGAAATCCCGTGCAGTCTTACATTGAACTGGTCGAAGTAGTCTTCAGGATCCACCAGATGGTATTCCTTCGATACAATTTCATCGTTCTTCACCCTTATGAGGGCTATTGAACAGATCGAATCATTCTTGGCATTTGGCGTCTCCACATCGATCACTGTATATTCTGTTATCTTATTAGTTTCCATATGTTCTCCTCGTTTAACCTGTAATCATAAATTCTTTCTGATTATATCATTCAATCACTTTGGAAATCCCAGGTTCCAGATTATTGTATCACAAGGAAGCCTTCAAATTGACTTAACCCCCACCTGTCTTCGATTCCCTGTCCTGATTTGGAGTGTTATTTTCTTTCTAAACTAACCTTTGGGCATTTCTTGTCTTTTTGGCTGCATCAGTCCAACAGGCTCAAGTATTCCATGAGCTTTGTCTGGATGATTGGTTCAGTTGGATTTATCAGATGGCGCTCATGGAGTTCAGTGGATACCTTACCCTGAAAAACAAGGGAGCGATATTCAGCAGGAGTGTAATGAAAGGTTTCCCTGAACCGAAGGTTGAAGGATTTCAAGTCTGCAAAACCGTTGTCTATGGCTATTTCAGTCAGGTTCTTATCACTTCTGGCAAGATCGAACAGTGCATGATGGAAACGGAGACGTGTCAGATATTCATAAAAATTTATCCCTACCGAGTTCTTGAACATGGTGGAAAGATAGGTACGGTTGTATTGCGAAAACTGTGCCAGATCCTCAAGGGTGATCTTAGACGCGTAGTTCTGCTCAAGATAAGTTATGATACGGCTTACAATCTCCTGATGCTGTTCATCCTGTTCCGGCAGCACCTTGACAATTTGTGGATCAAATAGCTCACATAAGGTTACGAGGAGCATTTCAAGGCTGGCCTTGGCCGTTAACTGAGAATAAGGTCCCCCCTGGTAACAGGCATTCAATATCTGGGCGGCATAAAAGCGTATGTGGCGATAACGTGGATTATTGCGGGTTTGCGGGGAGGATTGGCAGCTTGAAAAAGAGAAGCCCTGCCCTCGCTTCAGGAACGGCTTGAATGCAGAAGCTGAAAAGCGTATTACCAGAGCAGTTGTATTTTCTTTTTGAGAGAAGGAAGCATGCCCTGTTCCTGGACCGATAAGCACCAGGTCATCCTCTTCCATAATATGCGTCTCAGTTCCGCGGCAAAATTCCTGCTTCCCATTCAGTAGTATATCCAGTTCATATTCACTTCGATGCCAGTGGTACCTATAATACATTACCTCATGTGCAAAACAATCCAAATACAGGTTTTCCCTTGGCCATTGCATCCTGAAATGTGTGTTTTCCATAGAAAATCCCCCCTTGACATCAGAATACCAAATCCGAACATTTTCCACATGTAGATTCTTTGAGTCGTAATTGACCCTAACTGAGTTTTCTTCAAGCCTACTGCTGAACATTATCAGTGTCAACAGCTTTTCTGGGCATTTTAGAGGTCCGAAACATACCTCCAATTAAGGATTTCCAAAAAAACTTATATAAGGCTTGTGATTCGGATAGGGAGAATATTTGGATATATTTTCTTTTGCAGTGGCCAGGTTTTCTGCTCTGTAAGGTTTCTGAAAACATTTACCTGGAAAAATAACAAATAAACTCAACGATTACAAAATCCATATTTGATAAATTAGGGACAAGGAATTCTACTCCCGGGATTACAGATGACGAATTCCATACCAATAGCAGGTGCAATTGCAATGCGCCTCAACTAATAACAGCGAAAGGAAGTCATATTATGAGTCCTCAAATGATTATCTGTATTGTGATCTTCGTATTGACATTGCTAAGTTATATTCTGAACAAAATCCCTATGTGGGTAACCTCAATGCTTTCATTGTCTGCCTTGTATATCACTGGTTCAATCGATGCCAACGGAGCACTTTCAGGCTTTGCGAATACCAACACGATCCTTATGGCTACCATGTTTGTAGTCGCTGCCGGATTCCGAAGGACTTCACTGGTTGATACCATGTGCAGCGGCCTTATGAAGCTGACCGGCGGGTCATTTCGAATGGCTTACCTCGGCTACCTGCTCCTTGCTGCACTCCTGACAAACTTTATCGCCAGCCCAATGGTCGTTTATGCGATAATCGCACCGCTGCTTGCCGCTCTCTGCGACAAGACAAACACAAGCCGTACCAAGTACATGTTTCCAATGATGGTCGTCTGCGTAGCATGCTGCGGTATCCTGCCATTGCCGACTGCAATCCAGATGGCAAGCCAGTTTACAGGATTCTTTGAGACCTATGGCTTCAAGGGAATGATATTTGAACCTACTTACTTCTTTATCGGTGCATGGCCGGCCATGGTTGTAACCGTGCTATGGGCATTTTTCATGGGGCCGAAATTCACCCCGTCAGAGCCTATAATTCCAATTGCAACCAAACTTGACAGTCACCATGAACAGAAGAAGCTGTCACCTACAGTAGACAAGCTGGGTATCATCATATTCTTTGTCACAATCCTGGCACTTATTTTTTCAGCGCAGCTAAAGCAACCTACCTGGTTCATCGCCTTGGTTGGAAGCCTTATGATGGTCCTTCTGGGAGTAGTTGACAATCGCTCGGCACTGCGTGACATCCCCTGGGATATGCTGCTGCTATTTGTCGGAGCACTGGCCCTGGGTAATGCCCTGACTAACACAGGTGCCGGACAGGCCATAGGAAATCTGCTTGCAACTGCAGTCGGAGGAACCAGGAACAACTACATCCTCGGTGCATTGTTCTTCACCATCCCGTTCATAGTCACACAGTTCATGCTTAACCGGGCTGTATCCGCTGTTTTCGTTCCTATATGCCTGCTTACCTGTCAGGCACTTGGAGCAAACCCGATCGGTCTCATACTCCTGGTCAATGCGGGCAGTCTGACTGCATTCATGACCCCGATGGCAACTCCAGCTGTAGCAATGTGCATGAGTGATGGCGGATATGACTTGAAGGCACTTATAAAAAGTGGTGCCACAATCAGTATAATCCTCCCCATTGTTTATGTATTCTACACAATGACCGTATTCCCGGCATTCTAAAATTTGTTCTGAACCAGTATCAAGAGAGGAAATTTAATATGACGCGAGAAGAAACATTAGAACATGCCAAATTGATCCGCAGCCGTGATCAATTTGGAATAATAACTCCGGATGAAGCAGCAAAATATGCTGTAAATGAAAGAGAGCTGCACATCCCTTTGGAAAATGGTCAAACGGTTCATGTGTATGAAATTCGCCCGAATTCTCCCCTTCCTGACAACACCCCAATGATAATCAATTTCCACGGCGGCGGCTTCATCAAGGGACGCACGGGCAGAGACCTGAGATACTGCAGTCATCTGGCTGAACATCTGAACTGTCTGATTTGGGATGTAGACTATCGTCTTGCACCAGAAGAACCTTTCCCGGCGGCGGCTGAGGAAAGCTTCGGAATCATCGAGTATGCGTTCTCCCATGCCAAAGAGCTGGGAGTAAACGCATGCCGAATCGCCCTTGCCGGTCACAGCTCGGGAGGTAACCTTGCTGCTTCAGCCTGCATTAAGGCAGCGGACAACAAGGACTTCCACCCATGTGCCCTGCTCCTGGAATACTTCCCTGCTGACCTCAGCAGGGATCCGATGGAAAAACTGAACTCTGAGCAATTATCTGATGAAAGTACAGTGGCACGTGCAAAGACCGAACGGCTCTACAATGCCTTCTATTGCAAGGAGGAAGAACAGTCAAACCCTCTTGTGTCCCCGCTTCTTGCTCCAATGGCGGCACTTACGACTTTCCCTGCCTGCCTGGTGATTTCTGCCAATATTGACAGCCTCTGCCAGGAGACGGAAGCCTTTGCCCATAGGTTGGCTGAAGCCGGTGTATACGTAACACAACGAAGGTTCCTGAATTCCATGCATGGCTTCACCATAAATCGCATGGCTGAGTGGGAAGAGGCATTGAAGCTGCACTGCAGGTTCTTTAAAGAGCACCTATATTGATTAAAAGGAAGTGTGTCCCGTGAAAATTACAGATATAAAACTTATATATGCCAAGCACTACCTCTTCATCCATATTCACACGGATGAAGGAATAACAGGCTTGGGTGAAGCCGGAAACTGGGGCTATCTTGAAGCCACAGCTTCCGCCATACAAAAATTCTCTTCTTACCTTATAGGCAAAGACCCGTTCCGCATAGAGGATTTCAATCAGAATTTCTACCGCTCAGTCTATTTCCGGGGATCGGTCATAATGAGCGCAATATCCGCTATTGACATAGCATTATGGGACATAAAAGGCAAAAAGCTTGGCGTTCCTGTATATGAATTGCTGGGTGGCTTAGTGCGAGATAAGGTTCGGGTCTATGCATCACCAATGCGAAAGTTCACTGACCCAGAATCATTGAAAAGGAGCTACATCGAGCTTAAGGAACAGGGCTTCACTGCAGCCAAGATATTTGTGAATGGCCCCATACACTCCACAAGCCAGGGGAAAGATGAATTCTACTCAGGACGCATCCAGGACGAAGTTGAGAAGGTCCGGATATGCCGCGAAGCTGTAGGATATGATTTTGATTTGATCCTTGAGGCTCACCGTGGCATGACTATACCTGAGGCGATTGCCTTTGGCCGTGAGGTAGAAAAATATCGACCTATGGTACTGGAAGATCCATTGACTCCTGACAACATAGACTCCATGGCTGAGATTGCAGCCAAGATCAACATACCGATTGCTACCGGAGAGCGCTTCATCAATCTGAAGGAGTTCGAAATGCTTCTTTCAAGGCATGCAGCCCAATACGTAAGGCCTGATGTTTGCGCTGTTGGAGGCATCACTACTACAAAGAAGATTTGCGCAGTGGCTGAAGCCCACGATGCACTTGTTATCCCCCATAACCCGCTTGGTCCTGTATCAACTGCCGCTTGTCTGCATATTTGTGCAAGTATCCCAAACCTCGGAATACAGGAGCTCCCAGACTTCTGTCTGAATGGCGCCGAAGACAGGATGGTAAAGGAACCTCTCAGATTCAAGGATGGTTTCATGATAATCCCCAATGGTCCTGGTATAGGTGTAGAACTAGCTGAAAATATCACTGAGTTGTACCCACCGAATGAACGAGGAAGCAATGAGGCCAAGCGTTCATTTGATGGTTCAGTAAAGGACTGGTAATCTCCCCTTTGGCAGTTAAACGGGAAAACACTTCAATGATCTGATTTTCTAGATAACCACCAGAATCCATAAAGTGAGCTGGTGGTTTACTTTGTTTATAGAAATCAAAAATGAGCAGCATCAGATGCCGCTCATTTTTTTATCCAATGTGGAGCTGAAGAAGGGACTCGAACCCTCGACCTGCTGATTACGAATCAGCTGCTCTACCACCTGAGCTACCCCAGCATATAGGTAAACGTACCTTCACACTCATTACCTTTACTATAATAGTGCGTTTTTTGTTTTTCGTCAATTATTCTGAATACTGAATTGCAGTAAAACTACCAGACTATCAGACAATTCCCGAAGTTTTTTCAGCTTTTCAAATGAATATCAATGTCATATGAACAACGGGATGCCCCTACATAAGTGGAGGCATCCCAATATTTACTCTTTCTGCCTTGTCATTCCGAGTATCATAACTGCCATGGATATAGATATTACGCTTAGCACAAGAGCTGCTCCCTGAGATGCTGCGCTGTCCATGAACAGGCTCTTGGCGTTGAACAGGTCTATGATGTAGAAAACAAGGATCACGCCCGAGAGGATTATCCCTACGTGTGCTGTCAACCTTTTGATCTTGTCCATTTCACTCACCGTCCGTTATGAATATGATGTCGCTGGTAAGACGTCCGCCCTTATAGGGCTGGTTTGCGATCTCATCACCGAAGGTCATTGTTGATGTCTGTCCCCCATCCAGGTTGTAGGCAACCTGGCACCCTAAAGACTCCATTGTCGTTGCAAGCTGCTTCAGAGTCATTCCACTGGAGTACCCTGCCTGCCTGCCGTCGACAGTTACGAACACATAGTGGCCCGGTTCGACGTAGCCAATGGCAGTCCTTGGGTTCGCTCCGCTTATCCTGCTGGAGAAGCTTGTTAGCGCTGTCCCCTCCTCAACAAGCACCGGCCCGAAGTTCCATGCCTGGTACGCACCGCTTTCCATTTCAAGGTCAGCATCAAAATCCCCAGCTGCGAAGGCCTTCATTGTTCCGTCATAGTAAAGGACAAGCACATCTGCATTTGCATCATCTCTGTAAAGTACCCCGTTCCTTATTACTACGCCGCCGCTTTCAACTCCGTAGTAGTCTCCGTTTATGGCTGCCACAGCATCATTTTCAATAGCCATATCCTGCACCCAGTCTGTAACAGCCTTTCCATAAGTATCTTCAGCGAAGGCAGTCTGCAGATTTTCGATGCTCCTGACATAGATGTCCTGCACGTAGTAGGTAACTCCATTTTCCTGGACCATTGTCATGCTTACATTGACATTTTTACTCATATAAGAGGTATCAGTCTCAATGACCTCTCCGTCAGTGAACTTGTCTGCGAATGCTTCACTCCAGTCTGTGGTTACAGTGTTTTCTGCCACAGCTTTTTCACTTGTGGTTACTGCAGTAGGGATAGCCTCAGTCCCTGAGGCGTTAGCCACATATGTTTCAGGGATGAGCAGCCTGTAGGCAGCTATACCGCCAACTATTACCGCTGCTGCCAGAATATCCAAAATTATCATCAATGCCGGATGTCTTTTCTTTTTCATCTACTTAGTCCTCCCTGTCATTGCCGCATCCATCTTTGGTTTTGTATGTCTTTCTTCTCTGAACACAATATTCCTCTGGATCCGATAGCTTGCAGCATATAGAAGAAGCTCGGTCACCAGCTTGGCAAAAATAATGTTTATTCCAAGTATTATGTTGAGAATGTACAGTAATCCGTAGTTAGCCACAAGTATTGCTCCTGCCAGGGTGAAATACCTTGCTGCCTCAGGTGCGGCACTTCCGATGCTCTTAAATACCAGCTTCCTGTTAAGCATGAAGTTGAATACAGAGCTTGCTGCCCTTGCACCTGCGGCACTGACAAGAAGTGACAGTGAAGGCTCCAATGATGAAGTGAGCTGCCTCAGTATAAGAAGAAGAGTGAAATCAAGGGCAAAAGATGCAATTGAAGAGAGTCCGAATCTCAGGATCCTCGAGTATATCATAAGAGAATCCCTTACAGCCCTGAAATGTGATGATTCATTCTCCTTGATATAGACTGTCCTTATTGGCACTTCCCTTATATCAGCTTTAGCCTTTGCAGACAGGAGCAGCATGTTCATCTCGTACTCGTACCTGTCTCCGTCTATGTCAAGCATGGCAGGTATCATTCTGTAGGGTATGCCCCTGAGGCCTGTCTGTGTGTCGGTAACCATCTTTCCTGAAGATGCTGCGAATATCCATCTGGTTAGGAGGTTACCAAGCATGCTCCTTAATGGAACCTTCCCGTCGAACCGCCTGCAGCCTAAGATCAGGCTTGCCTCATGTTCCTCCAGCTCCTTTGAAACCTTCATGATATCCTCCAGGAGGTGCTGTCCGTCCGCATCAGCGGTTATCACTCCCGCTATGCTTGGAAAGTGCCTGTGTATGTATTCGAGTCCGGTTTTTAGAGCTCTTCCCTTCCCTCTGTTCGTGGTGTGGTTAAGCACCAAAGCCTCAGTTGGAAGCATGCTGAAGTAATAATTGTATAGGGTGCCGCTCCCGTCGTTTATCACAGCCACCATGAATCCCATGCTGACAAGCTGCCTGCAGAGCCTGACTAAAGCTTCTCCTGGCTTATACGCCGGTATGAGCACCACTATCCGTTTTCTTGTTTCCATATATATCCACCTGCCTTGTTTTCTTATGATGTCTAAATCATAAACCTCAAGGCATTATTAATCCCCGAAAAACAGCCTCCAATGTACCGCAAAATCAAGGCAAAAAAAGAAGGCCTTTGCGCCTTCTCCTGTTTTACTATTTGTGACGTATGAATGAACCGTCGCGAAGCTCTGAAAAAGCCTTGTCAAGCTCCTCTCTGGTATTCATAACGATGGGTCCTCCCCATGCGACAGGTTCCTTGAGTGGAGCACCAGAGAATATTATCGCTCTCAAGCCATCGCTTCCTGCAGTGAGGTTAAGTACTTCGCCCTCAGATGTCAGGTTTGCACTCTTTGCAGTGATTTCGCCACCATCCATGCTGCCAGAGCCCCTAACCACATAAAAGAAAAGCGTATCGCTTTGAGGGACTTCTACCTTAAGGCTTCCTCCCGGCCTGATGTTCGCATCGAGCATCAGAGTTTTCACATAATCTCCCTGTATTGCTCCTTCTGTCCCTCTGAATGTACCTGATATTACGGAGACAGCTGCATCAGGCTCCTCTACTTTGGGTACCATTGAAGAGGTTATGTCCCTGTACTTGGGTTCTGTCATCTTGTCCCTGGCAGGAAGGTTAAGCCAAAGCTGAAGTCCCAGCATCCTTTCCGCTTCCTTAGGCATCTCCTGGTGTATGATGCCGCTTCCGGCAGTCATCCACTGGCAGTCGCCATTTCCGATTACTCCGCTGTTGCCAAGACTGTCGCCATGTTCTATCCTGCCTTGGATAAGATATGTCACGGTCTCAATGCCTCTGTGCGGATGCCATGGGAATCCCTTGACATAGTCTTTCGGGTCCCTCGAATCAAATGCATCCAGCATAAGGAAGGGATCGAAGTCTGTTACCGTGCCATGGCCTAGTACCCTTACAAGCCTGACACCTGCTCCATCTACTGCATCAGAGCCCCTTACAGTCTTTATCAGCTTTCTTTCACCCATATCATTTCCCCCTTTGGAATATTATCCGTTAATTATCTCAACCTGGCAGACCTTCATCGCATCCAGCGCATTCCTATGGCTTTCAGGCGACACACCTGCGCAGCAGGACGCATCAACCCTGATCTTTGCCTCAGGCAGAAACGCCTTTATGAGCAGAGCATTGCTTATTACGCAGATGTCAGTGCAAAGTCCAACTAGCTCGACAACGTCAGCACCATCAGAGCTCAGGTCCATCGCAAGCTCCTTGGATCCGAAGGTGTCCTTGTCGTAAATCTTCTTTTTCCCTACTGCTGCTTCAAGCACGGTTTTTTCTATCTCCCAGCCTGGCGTTCCGGAAATGCAGTGCATTACAGGAAGGTTTCCTCCCTCATTGGTTTGAAGGTATTCTTCCTTATGGGTATCCCTCGTGAATACCACATCTCCCTTCCAGGTGGAAATCTTCTTTACGACTCTTGGAACTATCTCAACAGCTTCACTGGTACCAAGAGCACCATCGATGAAGTCCTTCTGCATGTCAACTACTACGAGCACCTTTCTCATCCGATCCACCTCCTCTCATTCAATCATACCCTCATGAAAATGTTTTCGCAAGAAAGGGAGTCTTCCATGAAGACAAAACAAAGGGAGCCATATCCGAAATGAATCGGAGATGGCTCCCTGATTTTCTAGTTCTCGATCAGAGCATTCAGCTTATCCTTGACCTCGGAGAATGATAGTCCCTTATCCAGGCAATAATCCTTTATCGGGAGATTCGTAGCCGGCATGGCGGAGCCTAAGATCTCCTCGATCTCTGCCTTGGTTATTCCTGCATCGAGCACCTGCTGGAAGGTCGTAGCACCCTTTACAAGAGGTTCGACCTCTTCAGTGACTGCTGCTTCAGTTGGTACCGTATCTTCTCCTGCCGGTTCAGGAAGGACCGCAAGATGAGATTCTATGTATGCCTTCTCTTCTGCAGTGAGCTTTTCGTTCACCCTGTACAGTATGTCCTTTGCCTGAGCTGGCAAATAGGTGTCATCATACTCAGCAGGCAGTCCCTTGTAGAATGCCACGAACAGCTGTACTGAACCGTTTCCGATTTCATTTGGAAGATTTGGATACATCTCCTCCAGGACCTTTGTCTGTATGGTTGTACCATCCGTACCTTCAGGTATTCCGAAGGCTGTAAACAGATCATCAAGCTCCACTTCAAAAAGCTCTGAAACCTCACTGAAGGTGTATGACCCCCTTATGTCTTGGGGATTATACTGGCCTTCGAATTCTCCTTCCTTGTAGGTAACCGGAACCTTTGTGGATTCAGTTGTCCATACATCGGCAAGGATTGTGGCTCCTATGCCGCCGAAGATTACAAGGAAAACAGTTAGTGCCATGAATTTTGAAGATATCTTTCTCATGCCTTTACCTCCCCGCCTGCTTTAGGCACTGATATGAACAGTCCGTTCATCAGGTTGACAGTATCAGGTATCGGGCAAGCCTTTTCGGAGGTGCACTCCATGCAGCTGATGCAGCGAAGGTCAGTGACCTTTGCCTTGTCTGATACGACTATTCCCATAGGACAGCTGGTGTCGCACTTTTTGCAGCTTATGCAGGTTGATTCGTTTCGCTTTATCCCAAATATCCTTACCTTGTTCGACAGACCAAGTAGAGCACCATAAGGGCAGGCATACCTGCACCATGGCCTCGAGATAACGAGGGATGCGCCCATTGTCACAAGGAGCACTATGAGACCCGGAATTGCAACCTCACTGGACCAGAAGGAGAAGAGTGCGTTATAAGGGTCAATTTCAGCAAACATAAGGTATCCCGACCTTGCAGTCACATAGACAACCCAGACGAGCACGACGTACCTGAAGTACTTGATGACATTGTCTACCTTCTTGGGTATGACCTTTCCGAACCTTTTTCCAAGTATCTTCTTTCCAAGCTTTCCTATCCATTCCTGGAATGAACCAAGCGGACAGACCCATCCGCAGAATACCGGCCCGAACAGTATGGCAAGGATGAATACTAGTGTCATCAATATGACTGAGGACATATGTATCTTCGAAATGAAGGTGCCTAAAGTGCCCAGGTTATAGAGTGTTACGACTCCACCGAAGGGACAGATTGCGTGAAGCGAAGCATCGGCGATAAGCGGAATGCCAAGACCGGATTCTGCAAGCGTATGGTTTATTGCAATAAGTCCGATAAGTGCAAAGAAAAATATCTGTACATAGAGTCTGAGCTTTGATTTCTTTTTCATGTTGACATCTCCCATAAGACAGATTCAGGAATTTCCATGTACTCATATTAATTGGAAGATGTGAGGGATCTGTGAGGGAATGTAGTCAAAAATGGTGAATTAAGAACCATTTAAGCTGACCTGGCTGAAAACCAGAACCTGGCTCCTCCTGAATCGTTGTTCGAGGCACCATATGCGAACCCATGGGATTCGAGGATGCTTTTTGCAATGGCAAGTCCAAGACCTGTGCCCTTCGCTCCTTCACCCTTACCTTTGTAGTACCTTTCCCATATTCTTGGGAGGTCTTCTTCACTGATCCCCTGCCCGTCATCGACGACACTCATGGTTACTTGGTCAGATGACTTAATTACTTTAACAACTACCTTCTCTCTGCCATGCTTGAAAGCATTTCCAATAAGGTTTACCGCCACCTGCTCCATGTACTTTCGGTCAGCCAGGATCATGCAGCCCTTTTCAGCTTCAAATTCGAGACGTATGCCGGTCCTTGAAGAAAGGTCCCTGAACCTTTCTGAAACAACTGAAGCTGCTTCTGACAGGTCCATGATTCCCAGTTCAGGCTTTGAAGCTCCCGAATCGAGCCTGGACATACTGAGGATGTCGTCAACAAGCTCGGAGAGCCTGTCAGACTCTTCTATTATGATTCCAAGCTGCCTGTTCCTCTTTTCAGTGTCGTTTCCCGTTACATCACGCAGAGTTTCTGCATAGCCGCGTATGAGGGAGAGCGGCGTCCTCAGCTCATGCGATATGTTTCCAATCAGGTCCTTCCTCAGCCTTTCAGTCTTCCCAAGCTCAATGCCCATTTCCCTCATATCCCTGGCAAGTGCTGAGATTTCATCTTTTCCCCTTACCTCAAGGTCGACATCAAAGTCTCCCTTTGCCATTTTTCTGGCAGCATCTGTTATCTTTAGAATCGGCTTTACGAACCTTCCGGAGAGGATGTAGGACAGAAGGAATGAAACAAAGAGAAGAATTGCCGTAATGTAGAGGAGCTGTACCTTGAGTATGGATACAGTATCGGAAACAGGGGCTAGAGGTACTGCAGCGGCCAAAGCGCCACTGCCTGCCGGAGTCGCAAGAAACAGGAACTTTCCGCCTGTCCTCGTCTGCTCCTCAGTCTTGTTTATTGTATTGCCATTAAGTGCCTCAGCTACAACCTCCATGATATGCTTGTCGAAGAAATTCTGTGTTCCCGAAGATGTTTCACCACCTGCCTTATATACTGAAACGCCTGAATTGTCGAAGACTCCTATGACCAGGTTATAAACTTCGGAAAATTCAGCCATATCAGAGTGAAGCTCAGGATCGTCAAAGCCCTTCTGCCCTATCTCTACGGCAATCTCTGCCACCTTGTCCTCCATCAGTCCAATCTGCCTTGTGCTGTAAAAATCCTCAAGGAATACGACCTGAAAAAGCCAGAGTACAGAGAGCATCACTGCCACGAGCACCATCATGCCCTTGAAGAGCCTCAGCGTGATTCCCCTCATGATCCCACCTCCGGGTCGAACTTGTAGCCGGTGCCCCAGACAGTCACTATCATCTTCCTGGACTCTCCTAGCCTTTCCCTCAGCTGCTTGATATGCGTATCGACTGTCCTGTCGTCTCCTTCGAAGTCATATCCCCATACTGCGGACAGGATATGGTCCCTTGTGAACGCCTTGCCGGGATTCTCAGCAAGGAATGACAGCAACTCGAACTCCTTCGGTGTGAGCTGCAGAGCCTCTGATGAGTTCATGACCTTTCGCCCGTCAAGGTCAATGACCAGGCTTCCGAACTCGAGCCTTCTGCCGGAGGAAATGACTTCCCTCCTTCTTCTCGCTGTCAGAGCCCTGATCCTTGCAAGCAGCTCCCTGGGACTGAAGGGCTTTACCATGTAGTCGTCGATCCCCATGTCGAAGCCAAGAAGCTTGTCGTACTCCTCACCGCGCGCTGAAAGCATGATGATCGGAATGTCCGAAGTCTTCCTTATAGCCTTAGCCACGCTCCAGCCGTCCATGCCGGGCATCATGATGTCCAGGACTACAATGTCGTACTTCTTCACCTCAAGCATCTCAAGCGCTCTAAGGCCATCTCCTGCTTCATCAGGCTCATACCCGCCTCCTGTCATATATTCCTTTATCATATCCCTTATCCCCGGCTCGTCATCAACCAGGAGCACCCTTATCTCTTCCACTAAAGATCACCTCTTACTGATGATTATAGCACCCAAACGCTGCAAGGTTTCAACACAGGGTTCATCACAGGAAAATTTATGGGGACGGTACTTGACTTATACTTGAATCGCTGATATATTGTTAATGAAGGCAGGTGGTAAGGTTGGCACGGACAGCACGTATAAAGGACGATTTCGGAACCTTCCTGATCCGCCAGACCGGAGGCGGTGAGAGGGTGCTCTTTGAGAATGAGGGCGACAGGTACCGTTTCATGGAGATACTTAAAAGGACCCAGTCAAATTTCAATTTCAAGCTATATGCATATTGTCTCCTTTCAGACAATGAATATCAGCTTGTACTTGACACCAACGGCAGTGACCTGTCGAAGGTGATGAAGAGCATCAACATAGGCTACGCAATGTACGTAAAGTGCAAGGGCAGGCTCTTTAAGGACAGGTACAGGAGCACTCTCATGAATGACAGGGATGAGACACTTAAGACGATCGGTGCTCTGCATGACAGAAGCAAGGAAGCTACAGAATGGAACAGCTTCTGTGTTTACAGCGGGAAGTCCCCTCTCAAGCTCGACTGGGTGAGCCCCCTCAAGAAGGAAGACACTGAGCCTGCAGATGTCCTTCAGTCTGACAAGGAGTGCAGAGATTGCCTCCACACCCTGGAGGAAGCGAAAGTAAAGCTTTCATCCATAGCACAGGACTCTGGTCAGACATTGGACGAACTGCTTAACGACCGGGAACTGCGCAACCAGATGATCCATGATTTCAGGAAGAGGACCACCCTCTCTTTAAAGGAAATCGGAGTGCTTTTCGGCGGTATAAGCGAATCTACAGTATGCAAGATAATAAAGAACACATAGATGCATAGGCAACAGTATCAATTGCTGCGAATGCATCTTCTAAAAGGGACAACCTTCAAGTTCCGTCCCTTATAAAGGAGGAAAGCCATGAGTTTCAAGCTTAATCTCGACTTCGGTAGCACATTTGCAACGTCAAGTCAAAACACTCTGAATCCTGAGATCGTATATGACATTCTGGTGGTCGGCGGAGGACCGGCAGGCCTCAATGCCGCTTTATATGCATCAAGGAAAGGTCTGACAACCGGCATCCTTACCAAAAGGAAAGGCGGCCAGATCCTGGATACCTCGGATGTAGACAATTACCTCGGGATAAAGACAATTTCAGGCGAAGGCCTGGTACATGAATTCCTGTCACACGTTGACCAGAACGGCATTCCGGTCCTCTCTGATGTTGAGGTACTTGGAGTAACTGCAGAAGCTGGAGTACACAGCCTTTCACTTGATAATGGTGAAGTCTACAGGGCAAGAGCCCTGATAGTTGCTACAGGCTCAAAGCCAAGGACACTTGGTGTTCCTGGTGAGTCCGAGTACTCAGGCAAGGGCGTATCCTACTGCGCCATATGCGACGGACCCTTCTTCAAGGGCAGGGAGGTATTCGTTTCAGGCGGTGGAAACTCAGCTGCTGAAGCTGCAATAGACCTTGCCAAGTTCGCAGCTAAGGTCACCATAGTACACAGGAGCCAGTTCAGGTCCGACAAGGTTCTGACGGACCAGCTGTACTCGAATCCGAAGATCAGTGTGATGCTCGGCACTACAATTACAGAGGTGATTGGAGATGGCACATTCAAAGGGCTTAAGGCCAGAGACAACTCTACTGGTGAGGAAAAGACGATCAAAGGAGACGGACTGTTCGTTGAGATCGGACATGATCCATTTACCGGACCCTTCGGCAAGATTCTAAGCCTTAACGGCCATGGCGAAATCATTGTTAGCCAGAAGAATGAGACAAACGTACCCGGAATATTCGCAGCAGGCGATGTCACAGAAGTGCCCTACAAGCAGATAGTCATAGCAGCAAGCGACGGAGCTAAGGCTGCACTCTCTGCAAGTGAATACCTTAACAGGCTGAAGGCCTGATTGAAAGCTAAAAATATATTGAAATAAAATACCGATAAATGGAGGAAAATGAAAATGAAAATGTTCAACGAAGAATTGAGAAGCCAGCTTAAGGAGGTCTTTAATGACCTCGGAGGGGATGTCACGATCGCCCTGTTCACGAAGGAAGGCGAATGCTACAGCTGTGAAGAGACCACAGGGTACATGGAGGAGATAGAGGAGCTCAGCGACCTCATACATCTCAAGAAGTATGACCTTGACAAGGATTCCGAGCTCGCCAGGGAATACAATGTTACCATGGTTCCAAGCATAGTTCTTCTCAATAAGGATGGCAAATACGAGGGTGTGAAGTTCAATGGAATTCCAGCTGGACATGAGATAAATTCATTCATCCCTGCCCTGCTTGAAGTATCAGGAAGGACTTCTGAGCTTCCAAAGGACCTTGAGGAAAGGATCAGGAAGATCGACAAGCCTACCAATATCAAGGTTTTCGTCACTCTGAGCTGCCCACACTGCGCAGGAGCAGTTCAGAAGGCTCATAAGATGGCACTTCTGAATCCATTTATCGATGCGGAGATGGTAGAGGCTGAGACATTCTTCGACCTTTCGAACAAATTTAACGTATCAGGTGTTCCGAAGATAGTCATTAACGATAAGCATGAGCTTCTCGGAAACCAGCCAATACAGGCATTCCTTGCTGAAATGGAGAGAGTTTAGACTCTGCCGAAATAGGCAAAAAAAAGGTCATGACCAGGCAGATTTGTCCGGTCATGACCTTTACTATTTATGACAATAATCTGATGTCTGCAGCATGAGAATTACAGTAATTTACTCTGACAGGAAGTCCAGTGCTATCTGTGCCAGCCCTTTGGACAGAAGCTTCATGTTGGAGTCATCGAAGCCAAAAAATGGATTGTGGTGAAGGACCGGACTAGCTTCATCCTCCGCAATGCCGATGAAGGCGTAGGCGGAAGGAACATGCTGGCCAAGGTAGGCGAAATCTTCTCCTCCCATTGACTGGATCTGGTTGTCTGAGACATTTTCATCACCGGCATGCTTCTTGAAAGAATCTCTCGCGAGACGCGCCATCTCGTGGTCATTGACGAGGACGGGGAACCTTTTGCCGTATATGAAGGTGGCGGTTGCTCCCATGGACTCGGCTATGCCGTTTGCCAGCTTCTCAAGCTCCATAGGGATCCTCTGCCTTGTTTCCTCATCAAGGGTCCTGATGGTGCCGTTCATAATTACCTTTTCAGGTATTACATTATGAACTTCGCCGCCGTTTATGCTGCATACCGAGACCACTGCCGGGACCAGAGGATCCACCCTTCTGCCTGTCATATTGTGGAATGCGGTAATGATGGCGGCGGATACTGCTATTGGATCGATTGTGAGGTGAGGCTGGGCACCGTGCCCTCCCTTTCCTTTGATCTCAAGGTCGAACACATCAGGCGAAGCCATAATCGGTCCGCCGGATACTGCTACCTTCCCCTCCTTCATCAGTCCCCACAGGTGGCATCCGAAGGCCGCATCAACCTTAGGCGATTCAAGTATTCCTTCCTCTATCATGGGCAGTGCTCCGCCATCCTCTTCTTCAGCTGGCTGGAACATGAACTTGACGCATCCGTCAAATGAATCCCTAAGCTCAGACAGAATCATGGCAGCACCAAGAAGTCCTGAGGTATGTGCATCATGACCGCAAGCGTGCATCTTCCCCTTTACCTTGGACCTATACGGAACATCAGCCATCTCATCAACGGGCAATGCATCCATGTCCGCCCGAAGCAGCACTGTCCGACCTGGTCCTTTGCCATGGAGCGTTCCAAGTACACCGGTTTTCGCAATCCCTGTCCTTGTCTCTATGCCAAGCTTTTTGAGGGTCTCTGCAACGAGTGCAGCTGTCTTTACCTCTTCAAATGCGATCTCAGGCTCCATGTGTATTTGGTGCCTTATGGACACTATCTCGTCATAATTCTTTTCAAGTATCTCCGATATCCTCTTTGACAGATATACCCCTCCCTTCAAATTCAATTACACTGATTATATATCCTTTAGGGCAGTCACTTCAATCACCATACAAGAAAGAATCCGGGCATCGCCCGGATCCTCTATTGTCTTCAGCCCCCGCCTACTGGCGGGAAAACTGAAAGCGTGTCCTTATCCTCAGGAAAATCATCAAGAGATGCATCCCTTCCGTTTCTAAGCAGTATTGCCACATCCTCCTCCATGATTCCCATGGAGCCGAGTATTGTACGGATGGATTCACCCTCCGACACCTCAAGGTTAAGAATCTTACCCCTGTTTTCACGCAGTGTGGCGAACAGCCTTATCGTAAGGTCCAATGGTTCCTCCTTACTTCAGTCCAAGTGCTGAAAGCTTGTCTTCCGATGGAACTCCAGCCTCCGACCATCCTCTGACCTTGTAGTACTCAGGAAGAGTCTCATTAAGCTTGGTTACCCAGCCCTTTGATGGTCCTTCAGCAATCGGCTCCTCAAGAAGTCTCTTTGGAAGTGTATCCTCTGATGCAGCTATGCCTGCCTTCATGTTCCATACTCTCTCAAGGTTCCATACTCTCTCGCCTGCCTCGATGAATTCAGCTCCAGTGTATGTAGAGCCGGTGATAGCGTTTATGAGGTCAGCATAGTCGTCTGCACCCATAGCAAAGGATGTGAACAGGCAAAGTCCTGACGAATCTATAGCCGCTGTGAAATCCTGGAATATCTTGGTCCATTCTGCTTTACCTTCAAGTGTGAACCTGTCAAGCTTCTCTGGAAGTCCAAGTATCTCAGGGGAGATCATGTATCCTCTTACATGGCATCCGCCTCTGTTTGAAGTTGCATAGGAAATTCCGTGTCCCTGTATTCCTCTTGAGTCATATGCAGGAAGCTCCTGCTTCTTAACTGTCATTGAATATTCTGGAACACCATAGCTGTCGCAAAGCCTGTATGAGCCTTCAGCAAGTTTTGCACCGTAGCCTTCTACCGCTCCCATTCTCTTTGTCCATTCCACTATGGCCTCAGCGCTTCCCCAAACCAGCTCAGGTCCGTCGCCAAGCTCTTCCTTCTTGATATAGCCTCTCTGATAAAGCTCCATTGCAGCTGCTATGGTTGCACCAGCGGAAATTGTGTCAAGTCCGTACTCGTTGCACCAGTAGTTAGCCTTAATTACAGCTGGAAGGTCCTTTACTCCGCAGTCAGAGCCGAAAGCCCATACTGTCTCGTATTCTGGTCCCTGTCCCTTTATGTCGTCAACTTCGCAATATCTTCCGCAGCCTATCGGACATCTGAAGCATGGGTCCTTTCTTGTAAGATACTTCTCAGCAAGAGTCTCTCCACTTATCTCTTCAGCAAAGGAGAACTGTGACTCCTGGAAATTCTTGGTTGGCAGTACGCCATTCTCGTTGATTATGTTTACGAGCACTGCAGTTCCGTATGCAGGAAGTCCCTGTCCGGTAACGCCGTTATCCCTGATCTTCTTGGTGCATCTTGCAAATACTTCCTTGAGCATTGCAGGATCCTTGACCTCTACCTTCTTAGATCCCTTGACAACGATAGCCTTAAGGTTCTTCGATCCCATTACGGCACCGACTCCTGACCTGCCTGCTGCCCTTCCCTTGTCGTTCATGACTGCAGCCATGAGTGACATTCTTTCGCCTGCCGGTCCTATGCATGCTACCTTTACCTTCTCGCCATGGATTCCTTCGAGAGTATCAGTGGTATCTGCAACAAGCTTTCCCCAAAGCCCTGAAGCATCCTTTATCTCAACTTCGTCATCAACTATGTTCAGGTATACTGGCTTTTCTGATTTTCCTTCAAGGACTATCATGTCATAGCCGGCAAACTTCATCTCTGCGCCGAAGAATCCGCCTGAATTCGAGCTTGCAACCGTTCCTGTAAGAGGTGACTTGGTTATTACCATGTACCTGCCGCCGGTTGGGGTATTGGTTCCTGTAAGTGGTCCTGCTGCGAAGATAAGCTTGTTCTCAGGACTGAGAGCGTCTACGTTAGCATCGATCTCATCAATGAGCATCTTAGTGCCAAGTCCTCTTCCCCCAAGGAACTTAACTGCATCATCAAGATTAAGCTGTTCCTTCTTGACTGTTCCTGCAGTCAGGTCGACCCTCAGTACTGTACCCTGGTATCCGTAATAGTTTGACATATGATCCCTCCTATGGTTGTTCTGTACTAATATATTAGCAAGAATCATGCCAAATATTGCCAAGCCTGAAAACGTTTGAATTGCAATGGTTTACATTTCAGCTAAAAAACAACCGCTCCATAATGGAGCGGTTGAGCATATTATTTAGTGTTCCATTCTGGGACCTTGTCCCGTATTGATACATCGAGTCCATATGCCTCAAGCTTTCGATAAAGGGTATTCCTGCCAATCTCAAGTGCTTTTGCAGCCTTCGATATGTTCCAGTCCTCATGCTCCAGCATAAAGAGGATATGTTCCTTCTCTATTTCACCGAGGCATGCTACTCTTCTTGAAGGACCTGATGAACCTGAACTTGGGATATCGCCTTTTCCACGATTAAGTTCGAAAATATCAGGAATATTCTCAGTATTTACTATAAGCTCTACATAGTTTTCGAGCTCTCTTATGTTTCCAGGCCAGTCATAATCCATGAGCCTGTCCATCTGGTCTCTTGAAAGGTCAATCCTCTTCTTGTTGTGCTTTCTGGATACCCTTCCCATGAAGAAGTCGAAAAGTATCGGAATGTCCGACCTTCTCTCCTTGAGAGCCGGAAGCCTCAGAGGAAGTACATTCAGTCTGTAATAAAGATCCTTCCTGAACGAGCCCTTTTCGACCTCATCCCTAAGCTCCCTGTTGGTAGCTGCGATGACCCTTACATTTACAACATTGTCATGAATGCTTCCGATCCTTGAGACAGTGCCCTCCTCGATTACCCTTAAGAGCCTTGTCTGCAGGTCGATGGGCATTTCCCCTATCTCATCAAGGAACAGGGTCCCTCCGTCTGCAAGCTCAAACTTTCCCGGCATTCCCTTGGATTTTGCTCCGGTGAAAGCACCCTCCTCATATCCGAACAGCTCCGATTCGATCAGGTTTCTCGGTATGGCACCGCAATTGAGTGCTATGAACGGCTCCCTTGAACGTGTAGACCTGTTGTGTATGGATTGGGCGAATAGCTCCTTTCCGGTTCCGCTTTCACCCATGAGAAGCACTGTGGATTTGCTGTCAGAAATTTTCTTTGCAAGGTCCAGTACCTTTACGAAGTTCGGGTCCTGTCCTATTATCTTTTCAAAGGTGTAGATTGCCCTTCTGCCCATGAGCTTCTCAGCAAGCTTCCTCTGTTTCCTGACTTCCTTAAGGACCATTACAATGGAATCGTATTTCCCTCGTGTGAGTCTGTAGATGCTTACATTGTACTGCAGTCTGTTCTTCCTTGAAAATACGTCAGTATCAGCCTCGTATTCCGTGCCATCCTCAATGAGGCTCCTTCGTATGGAATCCCAGTCCCTGAGAAGCTTCCGGGCATTGATTCTCCTCATGTCGTCCTTGTCGTATCCGAACATGTCGCACGCCATGTTATTCGTCATGTCTATATTTCCATTGATGTCCATTACAACGACCCCAACCTGGAAGGTGTCGAGTATCGCCTCATGGAACAGCTGCTTTTCAGAAAGTTCGCTCTTGGACTTCTCGGATTCCATCATCTTGCTTATGGAATGGGCGGCAGCTACCACCATGCCTAACGTATGGGAATGAACTCCATCGCTGTAGCCTGTAAGGTCAAGTGACCCGATGAGGTTTCCATCAGGATCCCAGATCGGTGAAGCTGAGCACGTCCACCTGTGGTATACGCTGACGAAATGTTCGCTTCCTGATACCTGAAGCGGAGTCCTCTCCTCGATGCAGGTACCCATGGCATTTGTCCCGATGCTTCTTTCATCCATGTATGCACCTGGAACCATATGGAAGGAGAAGGCTTCTGTCAGAATGTTCTCATCGCCTATTACAGAGAGTATGCATCCTTCCCTGTCAGTAAGTATAGTGAAGAAATCAGAGCCCCTTACGAACTCATGAAGATTGTTTATGAAAGGAGCTGCGGTCAGTATGAGGCTGTTGTTTTCCTCCAGCTTATCGAACAGCTCGCGTCCCTCAAGGATACGCCTTGAATATACCCTGTCGCTTCCGACCTTGTATCTCCTGCATCTTTCATGGGATCTTTCGATATAGTCCTTTATTTCAGGTACCCTGGCATCAGTTGTGCCATATGACTGTTCTTCCAACAAACCCACCTCCGGCGATAGAAAAAAAACTTGAAGCATATACTCCAAGTTTACAGCAAATGTCTCTAACTTACAACGCAAACCGTTCCATTACGGTACAAAGATTCAACCCCCAGCTGTCAGGAACCTGATCCGGTAATCCTTCAGCATACCTTCGAAGACTTTATCCTCCGCTTCAATGGTTACCTCGACCTCGGGAAACGCTATTGTTTTTAGCATGTATACTGTCTGAGGGCCGATTTCCGCCATCCAGCCTTCGCCTTTGAAAAGCATACGCCCATCAGGTCCGTTCGAGGATATACCACCAAGCCTTGCGAAGTATTCCAGAAATTCCTGCCTTTCCTTTCCTCTCATGATGAATGTCTTCTTAGTCATTTGAGTCCTCCAATTACAGATTGACTGATTTCTTGCCCATCCCGTATCGTATTTTCCAGTCAGGCGTGCCTGTATAGCGATCATAAAGGTCGTCAGCCGCCCTCAATATTACATCCTTAATCTCCAGAGGATCTATCCAGCCTGCTGGAACTGCTTCAACCCCATACCTTGCTCCAAGCAGGTTCCCTGTTATCGAGCCGGTGCTGTCGCTGTCACCGTTGTGATTGACTGAAGCTGCAAGAGCTTTTCTGAAGTCACTTCCATGCCTTATGGCACAATATGTTGAAATCGCCAGGGCCTCGTCTCCTACCCAGCCTTCTCCGATTCTCGCTATTGCTTCCACATCATCAGTTTCGGAACCTGCAAGATTTATTGACAGTCTGAGCTTTGACGCTGTTTCCTGGCATCCATCCCAGGACTCAAGTACCTCAATAGCCTCCTCAGCCGCCTCTCTTATAACAGAGCCCGATATTAACGAGGCAATCATGAATGCCAACGCACCGCCTGGAAGATATCCGGATGGATGTCCATGTGTTATAGCAGCAAATTCAACACCCTTAAGAAATGCTTCACCTTTTTCATAGAACAGGCCTGCTGGTGCAGTCCTCATTACTCCTCCACAGCCCTTGCTCCAGTTGTGAGGAGACTGCCATGTCCCCTTCATGCCGGACAGAAGTGACTGCAGACATGTTTTGCCTGGTGCCCTCCTGTTATGGAGATCCACATGGTCAATAAGCCAGCCTTTCATATCAGGCTCCAGCCTCTTTTCTCCCTGAGTGAACAGCCATCTTCCATATGCACTGAAAACCTCATCGGAAGGTTCGCTCATTTTGCCCTGTCTCCTCAGTGTTTCGCTGCAAACTATTCCTTCAGCCGTGAAGAGAGTCATTTGGGTGTCATCTGAAATCAGGGCTTTTCCGCCTTTAGAAATGAAAAGGTCATTTATCCCGTCCTTCCCGAACTTCCTGAGAATCATATCCCGGCTCATGAATTCAACGGGATATCCCAAAGCATCGCCTATTGCTCCTCCCAGAAGGCATCCTCTGTAAAGGTCTCGCTCTCCCATACAACCACATCCTTTCATAATCCTTAGGATATCAGGACAGGTATACCACTAAACGGACATCAGAGGAGCTTTGCAGAATGAAGCGGCAAATATTCAAGGACACCGCTGCGGCTGGTGCTCTCGAATACTGTAATCTCACTGACTACTGCCATACCTATTCCTGAAAGAGGCGAAACATCAACCATGTCGAGTGGCTTTTCAAGCTTTGCTTCCCTCGCAAGCGTCAGGTGAGGGGAGTATGGTCTCTCTTCTTTCCTGAAGCCAAGCTTATTTAATTTTTCCGAAAGCCTGTCATATAGGTCGTGAAGCTCTCTGCTGCCATCAATTCCAAGCCATATTATCTTCTTTCTCCCTGACGGAAACTGGCCAAGCTTTCCTAATGCAATAGGAAATGAACTGTTTTCAGCAGCAGCCTCATCAGCAGCTCTGAATACATCACTTAGCTTTGCTTCATCGACTTCACCAAGGAAATTCAGTGTCAGATGAAAATTCTGAACCCGTGTGAACCTTCCTTGGGCAATGTTCCTGAGGCTGTCCTGCACCTTAATTATCGCTTCCTTTTGTCCTTCACCGAAGTCAATTCCAATGAAGATCCTCATTGCTCTTCCTCCACATCCATAAGGACGAATTCCTCTATCTCGAAATTCTCAAGGACATCTTCCAGCGAGCTTTTCCTGACTACGGCAATGACATCCTTGCCGCACAGGAGAGCCTCCGTGAATGCATCATACAAGCCCATGCCGCGCAGCTCCAATGGGCCTATCTCATCTACGATTATTCCTTCGCACCTCGGATCCTTGCATATCTCATCAATTACTTCGTCAGCCCATTCGAATGCATCGGGATCAAAGTACAGATTCCCTGACTGAAGCCTAAAGACCTTGGATTCCTCCCTGACTGCAAGCATCCTTTCTGTACCGTCAGAAAGCCGCTTAAGTGTATATCCCTTTAATTCATCCCCTTCGAATACTTTGAGAGAAACGATCCCGTCATATCCAAGATCCTTCAGGTCCGCCCAAAGGACCATAACCCTTGCGGTCTTGCCCTTGTCAATCCCTCCTGTAACTATCCAAACCATACTATCACCTGCCAAAACATCGATTTATGATTACATTATACTTTGTATTGAATGAGAAAGCTTCAGAATACCTCACTTTTCGCATTTCCGGTGAATGCAAAGGGACCGTCATATTGACGGTCCCAAGGAAAACCTATACTACTCGATTACTGTGTTGAGTATCTTTTCCTTCTGCTTTGTTCCATATGTCCTGATGAACAGGGCATATCCTGCTGTCAGAACACCTGCTGCTATGTACGAAGCCATGTAGCTGTTAGGGTCCATTCCAAGCTTGCTTTCAAGACCTAAGCCTATCGGAGCGTGGATTATGTAGCTAGTGACAACGAAGCAGTAGAACATTCCAGGAATAAGCGATATGAGGTAATTCTTCCCGTGGATGAGAAGGTATACTGAAATCATCGCAAGTGCGAATACCGCTATTGTCTGGTTAGTGAATGCGAAGTATCTCCAGAGGATGTTGAATCCAGCTGTGTTTGACTTTGCATAGTAGAGTATGGCTATAGCTGGTATGAATATGCCTGCTGTAAGAGATATTCTCTTAGTGTAGTTGACCTGGTCGATGTGGAAGGTTTCAGCAAGCATGAGTCTGAGTGACCTGAATGCTGTGTCTCCTGAAGTTATCGGAAGTACTATTACGCCTGCTATTGCAAATATTGCGCCTATAGGTCCGAGGAATTCCCTTGAAACAAGACCGATCATGAGTGTCGCGCCAGTCTTTATGTCTGTTCCTCTTCCGAAGAGTATCATGGCACCGGCTGCCCAGCACATTGCTATGAAGCCTTCAACAAGCATCATGTTGAAGAATGTCATTCTGCCTTCCTTCTCGCTCTTTACGGCTCTGCCTATCAGGGTAGCCTGTGTCGAGTGGAAGCCTGACATGATTCCGCATGCTACTGTTATGAAGAATACCGGTACGAACGGAAGCTTTGAAGGATGGTTTCCGAACAGGTGAGCAAAATCAAGGTTCTGAAGGTTTGCTCCGCCGTCAAGCATGATTCCTGCAAATATTCCAATTGCTGAGAATATGAGTATCGCTCCGAATATAGGGTATACCCTTCCTATGATCTGATCGATCGGGAAAAGTGTAGCTATCAGGTAATATACGAATATAAATGCATATACTATCCAGGTGGTAGGATTCTCGAACAGAGGCTTCTGTCCGATAAGCTCATTTACTATGAGGTCACCAGGAGTGTATACGAAAACTGCTCCAACAAGAAGCATGAGTATCCATACTACTATGTTGTATACATTGAAGACGCCCTTTCCAAGGTACTTCTGTATGAGCTTTGGCATCTGTGCTCCGCCGTTTCTCATTGATATCATTCCTGAGAAATAGTCATGAAGTGATCCGGCGAGTACGCAGCCTACAGGTATGGTTATGAAGGCGATAGGCCCGAACAGTATTCCCTGTATAGGCCCGAGGATCGGTCCTGTACCTGCTATGTTCAGAAGCTCTATAAGGCTGTTCTTCCATTTTTTCATTACGACGAAGTCAACTCCGTCTGCCTTTGCTACCGCGGGTGTCTCTCTGTCATCAGGTCCGAAAACTGTTTCGCAATACTTTCCGTAAGCCATTCCACCTACTAACAGAATTGCAAGTCCAACCAAGAAAGTTAACATAATAATCCCCCTTATGAATTATTAAGAATAGTGCTTGTGACCCTTTGTCACATACCGATACGGAAAATTGACCTGTCTGTCTTTTTTTCCAGGATGGTTCTAAGGTGCTTCTTTTCTTCCTTAAGGATAGTTTCCAGATCCCCTTTGGCAAGGTCCGGATAGACTCTGGCAAGCTCTGTAACGAACATCACAGAATCTGTCTCTACCCTCTCGGCGATGTCAAAGACCTGACTCTTGTCAAAAAGTGCCCTTGCTTTGGCAACAACCGCTTCAGAATCGTTGAGAAAATTATTATCGATCAATAAATCCAAGTACCTTGCATCATCCTCATCCAGTTCCACGTCGCCAACATCAGGGACTTTGCCGAGCAGGGCAACGTAGATCATGTTGTGCCTCTCTTCATCTTTTGCAAGATTTTCGAAGAACTGTACACCAATTCCCTTGTTTACCTCCTTAGCCATAGTCCTGTAAAGTTCCGCCACCTTGATCTCATTGTCAGCAATAAGCTTAACGAGTTTGGTACCGTTCCATTTGACAGACATTATTACCCCTCCTTTCAAAACTTCTTAATATTATTTTAACTATTTATGAACTCAATTGTCAATGGTATGACCATAATCGTTTACATTTTACGACTATTTTATTTATATCTAACACGCTCTATGAATCAGTTCAATGTCATATTTTTGCCAATTAAACAAATAATACCCCGAAGTTTTCATATCAGAAAACTTCAGGGTATATATTGATGCTAAATGTATAAAAGATGGAAAATCACAGAATGTTCATCTCTAGGTTTCAGGCGGATTGATTTATATTGTCTGAAACTTCGCAATGCGTTTTCAGGATTGTTTATATACACTAAAAATGTATTCGAAATGCATCCAAACTGACTTCTGATTATGCCGCAAGCAATTCCATGAACTCCTCTCCTGTTATTGTCTCCTTCTCAAGAAGGAACTTTGTAAGGTCATGGAGCTTCTGCTTGTTAGCTTCAAGTATGTCTGTCGCCTTTATGTGGCATGCTTTGATTATCGCAAGGATCTCCTGGTCCACTTTGGCTGCAGTGTCAGCTGAAACCATAAGCTGAGTGTCACCTCCGAGGTAAGGGTTTACCACAGTCTCAAGCGCCATCATGTCGAAATTCTCGCTCATTCCGTACCTTGTGACCATTGCCCTTGCAATCTTTGTTGCCATCTCTATGTCGTTCGAAGCACCTGAAGTGACTGTTCCGAAGATAAGCTCTTCAGCTGCACGTCCTCCCATGTAGGTTGTGATCTTGTCGAGAGCCTGTTCCTTGGTCAGAAGTACCTTCTCCACTTCGTCAATCTGCATGGTGTAGCCAAGAGCTCCTGATGTCCTTGGTATTATGGTTATCTTGTGGACCGGAGCTGAATCCTTCTGCATAGCTGCGACCAGAGCATGTCCAATCTCATGATAGGATATTGTCAGTTTGTCCTTCATGCTTATTACAGCATTCTTTCTCTGATAGCCTGCTATTACAACCTCAACAGACTCCTCAAGGTCCTCCTGTATGACAGTCTTCCTGCCAAGCTTTACAGCTCTAAGGGCACCTTCGTTTATTATATTGGCAAGGTCTGCTCCGGAGGCTCCGGATGTAGCTCTTGCGATCACATTGAAGTCAACTCCGGCATCGAGCTTTATCTTTTTCGCATGTACCTTCAGTATAGCTTCTCTTCCTGCAAGGTCTGGAAGCTCAACCGGAATCCTCCTGTCGAACCTACCGGGTCTAAGCAGCGCCTTGTCCAAGGTCTCAGGCCTGTTGGTCGCAGCCAGTATGACAACTCCCTTGTCGGCTGAGAATCCATCCATCTCCGATAATAGCTGATTCAGTGTCTGCTCCCTCTCGTCATTTCCGCCGATTCCGCCGGAATCCCTTTTCTTTCCTATGGTGTCTATCTCGTCTATGAAGACTATGCAGGGTGCCTTCTCCTGGGCTTGCTTGAACAAATCCCTGACCCTTGCTGCACCCATACCAACAAACATCTCAACGAACTCAGAGCCTGAGATGGAGAAGAACGGAACCTTTGATTCTCCTGCCACAGCCTTTGCCAGCAGTGTCTTTCCTGTTCCCGGAGGCCCCACGAGGAGGGCTCCTTTGGGTATGATGGCTCCTATATCAGAATATTTTTTGGGATCATGCAGAAAGTCAACGATTTCCCTGAGAGCATCCTTTGCTTCATCCTGACCAGCCACGTCCGCGAAGGTCTTGCCCGTCTGGGCTTCAACATATACCTTGGCGTTACTCTTTCCGAATGACATTGCATTCCCCATGCCGCCCTGATTAAGCTTTCCGGAAAGCTTCTGACCAATGTAAAGGAATAATCCAATTGGGAGTATCCATGTGAGGAGGAATGACATGATCGGTGATGCCTCCTGCGGAATGACCTTGCTGAAGCTTACGCCCTTGGCGTAAAGCCTGTCTACAAGGCCTGTATCTTCCATCCTTCCTGTCATGTACACGGCATCCTTGCCCTGCGCATCTGGTGCGTTATAAAGTATCTTCGTTTCCTGAATTTCAACTGTCTTTACGGACCCTGAATCTACCATGGAAAGGAAGGTCCCATAATCCACTTCGCTTACTGAAGCATTCATGATTGCAGGAACAATGAACGTATTGAACAGCAGCATTATCATAAGTACTATGCTATAGTAGAACATCAGCGATTTTTTTGGCGGTTTAATCTCTTTCATCAATTTTCTCCTTTGTCATTTCAATAATCATTTCCGAGAGCTTTTCAAGACCTTCTACCATAAGGATCAGGTCCTCACGATTCTCGGGCATTCCCTTTTCCATTCGTCCCGTAAGCCAGGTATCTAGCCTGGAGGCTATTTCATGGCCTTTAGCTGTAAGATGCATCAGCACCCTCCTGTCATCATCCGGGTCTCTTCCCCTCTCTACAAGTCCTCTCTTTTCAAGAATCTTGCAGATGTTAGTCAGGTTGCCTCCTGCTATGGATGCTGAATCCGAAATCTTGCCCATGCTGGCAGAACCTTCAAGGTTAATGATCATGATGATCCTTGCCTGGTTGGGTGTAAGCCCTTCGCAGCTTCCCATCTTATCAAGACAGCCGTCCATGGCCTCGTTTAACTTTCTCGTGCTTTGAAGGAGCTTTGCCTTGAATTCGTTAATCTCCAATATTATACCTCGATTTACTTATAATTTATAAATATTATACATCATAGTAAAACTATACCCCCGGAAGATGATTTCCGGGGGCTTTTAATCGATTTTTAACTTATAGCCAGGTTTCGTATGGTCTCAGTGAGTCCTCCACTATCTTTCCGAAGCTTTGGGAAGCACCCCAGTCGAACTTGAATATGCCTTCTCCACCGCCACCGCCAACATAATGTACCCGAGTGGCACCTGCAGCGTCGTCGATTGTCACGGTAAGGGTAAGCCTGTTCCCGACCCTGTAGAAATGCTTCTCGTATACCATGACAACTACCCTTCGGTCGCTGAACCTGACCTCGTAGTGGTCGAGCTTTTCTCCTGTTATGCTCCCGTTTATCACGGCATCATCAAGTGTTTCTATGGCTTCATCAATACCGAGTGAAACATGTATGGTGGTTTCCATCTTTCCCTCCTAATCCTCTATCTTTACGATCCTTCGCTTAGCCTTGTAGGTACGTCTCTTTTTCTTTACAACTGGCTCAGGAATTTCATCAGGCTCCTTCGGAGTATCGGATTTGAGTGATACCCACATTGAAGTACCCTTGCCCTTCTGATGTATCTCAAGGAAATCGAACTTCTTCAGGAACTTTGACAGCTTGGTGTCCCCGTAGTTCCTCACGTCAAAATCCGGATATCTTTTGACCAGCCGGTTTCCGATTTCACCCATGTTCATGCTCTGGTCCTCTGCATCGACCTCGTTCATCATCCTTATGATCGCTGCCTTTATGACGTTGATGTCAGTCATGTACTTGCCAGGCTCTGTCTGTTCCTGAGGCTTTGTGCCGTTTGAAGCGACCTTGGTATCCGGTTTTCCTTCAACAGGCTTTAATTTCGAATCCTGATTGGATCCCTCTTCAAGAGCTTTCTTTTCTGATTCAGCCAGAACATCAAGATACTTGAACTGGTTGCAGGCAGCTATGAATGGCTTGGGTGTTTTCTTTTCTCCCATCCCTACTACCATCATGCCTGATTCCCTGAGCCTTGCGGATAGCTTTGTGAAGTCGCTGTCCGAGGACACGATGCAGTAGCCGTCGACATTGCCCGAGTATAGTATGTCCATAGCGTCTATTATCATGGCAGAGTCCGTCGCGTTCTTGCCGACGGTGTACCCATACTGCTGGACAGGAGTCACCGAATTTTCAAGAAGGACGTCCTTCCAGGATGCTACCTGTGGCTTGGTCCAGTCACCGTATATCCTCTTGTATGTGGCTACCCCATAGTTTGAAATCTCATCTAGTATGAACTTTATGTACTTCGCCGACACATTGTCAGCGTCGATCAGTACTGCGAATTTTCTATCGTCAATCATCTCATGCCGCGCGTTTTTTTCAACGCGCACTCCTTTCTCTGTGTTACCTAAGTATCAGTATAGAAGCATTTTTTTGCACTTCGCACGCAATTTGTAAACGATGAGATGGATTTAAGGCTGTACCTTATCCGCCTTAAAGGATAAAATGGTAGATATTATCAGATGGGAAGTGGTCAAATGATTGCAGTGATAGCAGGTACTCCAGTGGATACGGAAATGGGAAAAAGCCTACTTGAGGTACACGGATATGAGGCGGAGCCTTTTCCGATTTCAGATACGCCTGAAGAGCAAAGCATACTTCAGGTCCTTTATCCTGAAAGGCTCCGGGAGATCATAGAAGATAAGGTAGATGAGATAAAGGCTCAGGGAATGGACACGGTTTTCGTATACTGCAATTCCATTTCAGCGGCAGTAGATATGGAGGATATAGGTAACAAGAAAGGTGTCAGGATGATCACCCCTCTGATGGTGTACAGGGAGCTTGGAAAGAGCTACAGAAGCCTTGCGGTCATCGCCGCAAACAGCCAGAGCGCCTGCGGCATCGAAAGAGCACTCCAGTCCGGTAAAAGCGATACAAGAGTCACCGGATTAGGTACTCTGGAGCTAGTCGATGCGGTGGAGTCAGGAATGGACCCTGAGAAAATAGTTGATGCATATGATCTTGAGGGACTTATGGGATTCTTCAGTACCGCAGGATGTGAAGCGATTGTCCTGGGCTGCACCCATTTCTCCTGGTTCAGGGATGCTTTGGTGAAAAAAAGTCCTATAAAGGTCATAGATCCTGCGCTTATGATGTTGGAAATGCTCGAAAATTGAGCATTTCCAACATTTCCAGCTTTACGGATGTTTTGATTTCAATGGAATTGTGGTATCATTTATTCAAAATGGTAAACGTTTAGAATAGCACGAAAGAAACATTCGAGGAGTGATTGACATGAAGCTTGAAGGAAAAGTAGTAGTTGCACAAGGCGGCGGACCTACGGCCGTAATCAACCAGTCCCTGGTTGGAGTTGTTCTCGAATCAAGGAAGTTCCAGCAGATAACCAAGGTGTATGGAGCGGTCAACGGAGTCAAGGGAATAGTCAACGAGGACTTCCTTGACCTTACACAGGAAACCACACACAACCTTGAAAGGGTCGCCGTGACTCCATCATCTGCCCTGTTCTCAACAAGGGACAAGCCCGATGAGGCTTACTGCCAGGAAATATTCAAGGTGTTCAAGGCACATGACGTAAGGTACTTCTTCTATATCGGCGGAAATGATTCTGCAGATACTGTAAGGATAGTAAACGAGCAGGCTGAGAGGTCCAACTACGAGTTCAGGGCCATTCACATACCTAAGACCATAGACAATGACCTGGTCATCAACGACCATACTCCGGGATATCCTTCTGCAGCAAAGTTCGTGGCGCAGGCCTTCATAGGCATAAACCTGGACAACAGGGCACTTCCGGGAGTACATATCGGTGTAGTCATGGGCAGGAACGCAGGCTTCCTTACTGCTGCTGCTTCAATCGCGCAGAAATATCCCGACGACGGTCCTCACCTCATATACCTGCCAGAAAGAGCCTTCAAGACTGAGGAATTCCTTGCTGACGTCAAGTCTATTTACGACAAGTACGGAAGATGCGTTATTGCAGTCTCAGAAGGCATCCAGGATGAATTTGGAGTACCGATCATAACAAAGCTTGAAGAAAAGGAACGCGATTCCCATGGCAACCTGCAGCTGTCAGGAACCGGAGCGCTGGGAGACCTTCTATCAAAGCTCGTAAAGGACAACCTGGGGATAAAGAGGGTAAGGTCCGACACATTCGGATACCTGCAGAGGTCTTTCCTCGGCTGTGTCTCTGATGTTGACCAGAGAGAGGCAAGAGAAGTCGGAGAGAAGGCTGCCCAGTTCGCAATATGGCACAACATAGACGGCTCCATAACTATACACAGGACAGGATTCTACTCAGTAGACTACAAGCTGTCAAAGCTCAAGGATGTAGCCGGGCTTACAAAGCTCATGCCTCCTGAATTCATCAATGCAAGGGGCAACAATGTGACAAATGAGTTCAAGTACTACCTGACTCCCCTTCTTGGTACAGGAATGCCTTCTGCAAGCATGCTCAGGGCACCAAGAGCGGATAAGCTGCTGATCAAATAAGGATGGTGACATGATGCTTTTTGAAGCTGACAGGGACAAGTGCACGCTTTGCGGCGACTGCATGAAGGCCTGCCCAAGATATATCGTAAAGCCTGGTGAGGATGGCTATCCAGTGGTAACAGAGGAAGACGAATGGTATTGCATACGCTGCGGCCACTGTGTAATCAACTGCAGGTTCGAGGCTGCGAACCTTTCCTTCTACAGATGGGAGGAAGCCGAGGACCTTTCAGCTTCAGATTTTCCTTCGCAGGATGAAGCAAGGAGGCTTATCTGCACTAGGAGAAGCACAAGAAGCTTTAAAAGTGACAGCGTTGAATCTCAAGTCCTGATGAGACTCATGGATATGACCAGATATGCCCCTTCCGCATCAAATAAACAGCCTGTAAGATGGATTGTCGTTCAGAAGAAGGAGACCATGGACGAGCTCAAAAGGCTGTATGAAGAGAATCTGAAGACAGACTCCTCCATGATCACCGACAAGAGATATGCGGTTCAGGAGGACCAGATAAGGTCCGGACTGGATCCGGTATTCAGAGGTGCCCCGATGCTTGTTGCAGCTGTGGTTCCATCCGCACATGAGTGGCCTGAGGATGCAGCGATCGCACTTTCCTATTTCGAGCTTTCAGCTCATTCCATGGGAATCGGCACCTGCTGGGCTGGCTTCATAACAAGGGCTCTGAGGAAGAACAAGGAGATGCGTAAGCTCCTTGGGATAGGCGATGACGAATGGGTAGGCGGAGCCACCCTTTTCGGATATCCTGCCTTAAAGAACCCTGACAGACTTCCGCTAAAGAAGGAGCTTGAGCTTGATATAAGGTAAGCTAAGTACAATGCCACAGCCCGTCCAACGCTCAAATCGAGCAATGGACGGGCTGTTTTTTACACAATATTTCTGATGATCTCGGCAATCGCACTTTCATCATTGGTTACAGTCACAACATCTGCAGTGTCCTTGATTATTTGCGCTGCATTTCCCATTGCAATTCCAACATCTGCAGAAGCAATCATCTCAAGGTCGTTCATGTAATCCCCTACAGCAAATATCCTTACCCCTGAACCCAGAATATCCCTGAGCCTTTCAAGCATGAATCCTTTCGTAGCTGTTGGAGGTAGTATCTCAAGATATATATCCGATGAATACACATGATGAACTTCATCCTGGATTTCCATTTCAATCAGCTTTTTTTCAATTTCCTTAAGCTCATCTGGTTTTCCATAGGCAAGTATCTTAAGCCATTGTTTGTTCAGGACTTCCTCGAAGCCTGAATACAGAGCTGGCTGATGGTCAGAAAATATACCCGGATTTCCCTTTTCTTCTGAAGATACGATATGGCAGGATTCAGGGGTATATATGTGCATCATAACCTCAGGATGGAAGCGAAGACAATATTCCACCCATCCCCTGAGCCTTTGCACAGGCAGATAGACTGCATCCAGGAACAAGTCCTTCCCGCTGTCGTATAGGGCACACCCGTTGTATAGTATGCATGGTGCGTTGATTTCAACACCATCCATGAATTTTCTGAAATTCTGATGGCTTCTCCCGGTAGCTACTCCGAAGAGACCCCCATTTTCTGTAAACTCCCTTATTGCAATCTTGTTATCCTCAGACACAATTCCGCCATTATCCAGCAGAGTGCCATCGAGGTCGCTAAGCAGGAGCTTTCCGCTGTATTTACCCATTGGTCACCTTCCTTTATTGAAGACCTTTCTTTTTGATGTATGTCATAGGAGACATTGAAGTATATCTCTTAAAAACCGTACAGAAGTGCTTGTAGTCAGTAAATCCAGTCATTTCAGAGATCTCATACACCCTGTATCTTCCTGTAGATAAAAGCTTGACTGCCTGCTGGACTCTGAAAAGGTTCAAAAAGTCCAGGAATTTATGACCGGTCACCTCCTTGAATTTCCTTGTCAGATAGCTGGAGGAAACCATAAGGTCATCAGATATGCTTTCAATGCTTATCTTTTCCCTATAGTCACTCTGGATCCTTCTTATGGCCTCTGCCACATAACCGCTCTCTGACTTATCCATCTGGATGTACTTTGCGAGGTCAAAGGTATCCTTTTTCGCATTTTCCATGGCGACAGCAGCTGACCGTTCGATTTCAATCTCCTCATGTATCCTTTCGATGAGCACCTTCACCTTGTCCTCATCCACTGGCTTCAGGAGATAGTCGCAGGCCTTAAGTTCAATCGCCTGCCTTGCATATTCAAATTCCGCATAGCTGGTGAGGATTATGCTCTTGAACCTGAGCATGGAGGATGCCTGTCTTAGCATTCCAATGCCGTCGAGTCTTGGCATCTTGATGTCAGTGATCACCACATCAGGCTTAAGTTCAAGAATCATTTCCAGGCCTTCAATACCGTCTTTGGCATCAGCCACTACCATGCAGTCCATTTCAACCCAGTCCAGTGTTGATACAAGACCTTTTCTTATGATATCCTCATCCTCGACAATTATTACCTTAAGCAACCCGTTCATCCCTCCTTGCAGGCAGAATGATCCTCAGCACTGTGCCTTTTTCCTTTTCGCTGAATATTTCCACTCCGTACTCCTGTCCGTATGCAAGCTGTATTCTCCTGTGTATGTTGAAAAGCCCTGAATGTCCGCTTCTGTTTGTCTGCTGTTCAAGCAGCCTTCTAACCTCATTGAGGTTGTCCGAATCCATACCGGATCCGTTATCTTCACAGGTTATTTCCAGAATGCCGTCAGATACTCTTCCATTGACAGTCACTTCAAGGCATTCCCTGCCGTCAAAGCCATATTTTACTGCATTCTCAATCATCGGCTGAATGATAAGCTTTGGGATCACACAATTTTTTGCTTCCTCTGAGATATTTATACTGTAGCTGAACCGCTCGTTGAATCTTGCCTTAAGTATGCTCATATAGTTTTCAGTATATGCTGCATCCTTTTCGAAGGTCACGGTTTCCTCCCCTGTATCAATGCTATACCTCAGCAATGTGGACAAATTCAATATCATCCTGCTTGCTGAATCCGGATCAAGCTTTGACATGAACCTTATGTTCTCGAGCGTGTTGAAAAGGAAATGCGGATTGAACTGGGACTGCAGCTGCCTTGATTGCGACACGGCAACAAGCTTTCCCATCTCCTTGTTTTTCTCGATCTGTTCCTTGAGGCTATCGACCATGATGTTGTAGGAGTCGCTGATCACCTTGAATTCGTCACTTGTGACAGAGTCGATATAAGAGTCAAGGTCTCCACCCCTTACCTGTTCCATTGCACCTATGATCGTGTAAAGATCTTTCGTTTTCTTTGCTGCCATGTTCTTCGTGCTGATATATACAAAGGCAATGAGCATCATGAATATCAATGAAAGCACAATGGAAATTGACCCGAAGAATCTGGTCTGGCTTCCCATGGATGCTATTGAATGGACAACCATCCTTCCATCGAGAATCTCCTTAGATACTATGTAATATCTGTCGGTATCGTCCTCAAGGATCCCGTCTGAACCTGGGTTTACCATGAACCTTTCCATTGAATCGAGCAGGCTGTAATTATTTCCCGCAAGCACCCACCCATATTCATCAGCTAAAACTGTCTGTGACTCGAGCCTTGCTATGTCCATTCCAAATTGGATGCTGTCCATGACAAAGACAACGTATCCCATTACCTCACGATCAAAGACCATTGCCTTGCCAAGCAGCAGCTTCATTGAATCAGAGTTATCATCTCTTACAAGCTTTAACTGAACCTTGTCAGGTTCGCTTCTCATGGACCTGAATATTCCCCAGTCCAGATAATTTCCCATGTCCAGAAAATGCGGGATTTCCGAGGTTCCGCTTACAACGCTTTCCATATGTCCGTTGAAGACATACAGGTAGCCTCTTCTGTCCAATTTGTTCGATATATCATATATTTCCCTGAAAATAGCCACACGCTGGTCTGCAGTCATTCCATTAAGGATATATCTTTCTTCAGAGACCGTCTCGATCACTGAAGAATATGATTCAACTGCTGTTTCAAGTCTATCTGCCATTTTGACATTGTCATCGATTGTCGACCTTTTGAGTTCATTTTTCCAGACTGTCCAGGAGGCGGCTAGTCCAACAACTGTGAGGAGAGCGACTGGAACCATGGCATACAGGAAAAACATTCTCCTGATGTCCTTGAAATAGCTGTGCCTGACTTTTCCCATCATTGCTCTCCTCTCATTTTATCTTGCTTCTGACCAGACAATTATACTACAGCTTCACCTTAATTTATAAGCTGATCTCCTTTTTCCCTGAAACCTTGAAGAACAGCATCAATGAAGCGACTGTCGTAAGCGTAAGTATGCTCGCAAGTGCCGCTGCAGTTCCATAGCTTGCTCTGATTACCTCAGTGTATATCGCAACAGACATTGTCCTGGTGCTTCCTGTATATAGTATGACTGACGCAGAAAGCTCATTGATTATTGTAATCCAGCTGAGTATTGCGCCTGACATGACACCTGGCAGCATCATGACTGCGGTAACCTTGTAGAAGGTCTTCAAGGGTGAATCACCAAGGCTTATTGCAGCCTCCTCCATGCTGGGGCTGATCTGGTAAAGTATCGCAGCGCTGGACCTTAACGTGTATGGCAGCCTCCTGATTGTGAATGCCACAATTATAATGATTGCCGTACCGCTTAGAAGCATGGGCTTTTCGTTGAATGCCAGAAGAAGTGTTATTCCAAGCACAGATCCCGGTATGATGTATGGGAACATCGTCATCGAATCAATGAGGCTTGTGAATTTGCTCTTTCTCCTTGTTGTCAGATATGCTATGAACATGGCAAGGAATATTATGATTACTATTGCCACCAGCCCGTACAGGTAAGTGTTCAGTATCGGTTTGGCCAGATTTCTGAATATGCTCCTGTAGCTGTCAAGTGAGAAGCCATCTGCGAACATCGCACCTCTGGTAGCCTTGAATGAGGTATAGACTACTGTAAGCTGAGGTATTATCGACAGGAAAACTATGAAGTAGATAGGGGCATGGAGTAACAGGCTGCTCATTCCCTTCAGCTTTTTCGCCTGTATAGGTCTAAGGGAGCTCATCGTAAATGACTTCCTGTTGACTACATATTTCTGTCCCAAAAACATTGCACCAGTGATAATGACCATTATGACAGCAAGAGCCGCAGCAAAGTTAGCCTGACCTCCGGTTTCTGAGATGAATTCACTGTATATCAGGACCGGCATTACCGTGTATCCCTCGCCTATAAGCATAGGAGTTCCGAAATCCGCCAGCGAATTCATGAATACCAGGAGAGATCCCGCAAGTATAGTGGGTGTCACAAGCGGAAGCACTACAGTGAATATCTTCCTTATACCGCTGCATCCAAGGCTCTCTGCAGCTTCACTCAGGGACGCGTCAACTTTCTTGAGTGCTCCCTTCGTGTACATGTAGATGTATGGATAAAGCTTCAGAGTCAGCACCAGGAGTATTCCGCCGAATCCGTATATGGAGGGTGCCTTTATTCCGAACATGGATGATAAAAGCTTTGTCAGTATTCCGTTTCTTCCTCCGAGCATTATCCAGGAGTATGCTCCTATGAATGGCGGTGAAAGCATGGAAATAATGATGAGTACGTCGACCAGTCCCTTACCCTTAAGCTCGTAGACCGTGGTGAAATAGGCCATTGGTGCTCCGATGGCTACAGCAATAAGGGTCGTGCATGTCGATACCAGGAAGCTGTGGCCTAAAGTCCTGTAGTAATATTTCTTTGTGAAGAACCTTGTAAAGTTATCCAGCGTGAATTTCTGTGTCTCCGGGTCCTTGAAGCCACTCGAAAACAGTGAGAACAGAGGATACACCAGGAATATTGCAAAGAGGACAGCTATCGCGATTGTTATAACTGTCCAGAAATCGAATCTGAACTTTCGCTTAGTCATCGCTGGCCTCCTTCATGAGGCTTCTTTTACCGTCATCAGTGAACACATTTATCTTTTTCGGATTGGGCTTAAGTGTCAGCATATCACCTACTGATGATATTCCGGAAGCCATTCCTATATCCTGAGAATATTCTATGGACGGCTGATTCGGCAATATCATGCTTTCAGGGAAATCAAGCTCATAGTTCGTGTACTTTCCAAGGAAAGTCCTGCCCTTTATCCTGACCGTCAATCCAATGCTGTCAATTGAGAATTCTTCAGGCCTTACCGAGATCGTGACCTTCATGCCGGGAACGCATTCTTCAGAAAGGTTATCCATATGTGTGCGGTAGCCGTCGGTAAACTCCACATATTTGCCTTCAGCGTCCTGCCCGACTATGCCCCGAAAAAGGTTGGAATGTCCGATGAAGGTTGATACGAAGACATTTGAAGGTCTTGTATAGATATCCTTCGGAGCGCCTACCTGCTGGATCACCCCAAGATTCATTACTGCTATCCTGTCTGATATCGCAAGTGCCTCTTCCTGATCATGTGTGACATAGACTGTAGTTATGCCTACCTTGTCCTGTACCTCCCTTATTGCGCCTCTCATCTCGATCCTCAGCTTTGCATCCAGGTTTGAAAGCGGTTCGTCCATAAGCAGCACGCTTGGATGTATGACTATCGCCCTTGCGAGCGCAACCCTCTGCTGCTGGCCGCCGGAAAGCCTTTCAGGAAGCCTGTCCTGCATCTCGCTTATCCTGACGACATCAAGGATGTCATCCACCTTTTTTTTCATGTCAGCCTTGGGTATCTTCCTTATCTTAAGTCCATATTCAACATTCTGCCTCACTGTCAGATGAGGAAATATGGCGTAATTCTGGAAAACCATCCCAATATTTCTCTTATGGGCAGCTATGTCGTTGATCACAACATCATCAAAGCTGATTTCACCGCCTTCTATGGTGTTGAAACCGGCTATCATCCTGAGGAGAGTCGTCTTTCCGCATCCAGACGGACCCAGCAGAGTGAAGAATTCACCGTTTCTTATTTCAACCGACAGATCTGGTATAATAACAGACTCTCCGTATTTCTTTACTACCCTGTCAATCTTGATGGAATTGCTCATACCTTTTTCTCCTTACCGCTATTTAAAAGCTTAATTCGTTTATCCTGCCAGCTTAGAATTCAAGCCCACAACAGAGTTGTGGGCTCTACTGATTTCAGCTATTCCCTTTTGTTATTTGCTTATGAATATCTCGTTGAATTTCGTGAGCCATACTGACTTATTTGCAGTTACGACGACTTCTTCATCGAATATGATATTGATGTCTTCCTTCTTTGTCAGGTACTCTGGTGCAGGGACATCTGTCCTTACTGACCTTCTGTTGAGCTGCTCAACTATTATCGTCTGAGCTTCCTTGCCTGTTATGAAGTCGATGAACTTCTTCGCGTTGTCCATGTTCTTCGCATCATTGATAATATAGATTCCGTCAGGCTTGGATATAACGCCCTCTTCCATATATACAAGCTCAACAGGTGCTCCGTCCTTGACATACTTGGCTCCGCCTTCTTCAAATGTGAGGCCTACGACATACTCTCCGTCAGCGACTCCCTTGTATACCGCTGAAGAACCGCTGAGAAGCTTTCCGTCAAGATTTTCAGCAAGCTTTTCCACATACTCCCAGCCCTTGTCAGGGTCTCCCTTGCCCATTGCATAGAGCATGTTTATGAGATGCTCATAGGACGAGGATGATTTCGAAGGGTCTGCAAATGCAATCTTTCCCTTGAGCTCAGGATTTAGCAGGTCCTCATACCCTTTTATCTCTATGCTTCCGACGAGGTCCGTATTGACCATGAGAACACTTGGTATGTCTGTGAACCTGGTGAGGGAGCCTTCAACATTCTTGAATGCTTCCTGTATGGAGCCTTCATTAGCCGAGGTATAGTTCTCGAAGAGGGCCATCTGAGGCTTCATTGTTGAAAGTGATCCACCCCAGAATATGTCTCCCAGAGGATTCGATTTCTCAGACTCTACCCTTTTGAGCAATTCACCGGTTCCTGCTGCGATTACTTCAACCTTTATGCCAGTCTGTGTCTCGAATTCGCTTACAAGAGGATTTATGAATTCAAGAGGATGAGGACAGTAGATAACAAGGTTTTTCGAGGCAGCAGCTGTTGCTGCTGTTGTGGATGGTGTTGCAGGTGTGTCCGTCTTGCTTCCGCATGCAGCAAGTGAAGCTGCTGTAATAACGGAAAGGCAAAGTGCCAGTACTTTTTTCATTGTCGTTCCCCCTTAGGCTTTATGATAATGTAATCGTATACCAAACCGGTGATTGCCAGAAACCCATATTTCAGGACAATTGTCTCAAAAAATGAACCATGCAAAAAATCGAATTTAAAGAAAAAAACCTTCCAAAGCCCATTATAGGGCCCTGAAAGGCTATTTTACCAACGCTTTCTGTTTACATGTCCACAGAAACAGTTAAGACAGCAATAACGATCTCTATGGTTTCACCTGCTCCGAATACCGGTACCTGGAGCCCATGTGCGTTAAGACCACCTTTAACCACCTCTATCTCCCTGTTTCCGACCGGCACAGCCTTAAGTACTGCTGCCTTATCCACCTTATCCGGGTCGGTGCAGCCTATCTTGACATGGACATGCATCTTAAGTACATCCTTCTCCAGGATATCCTCTATTCCGCACAGGCAGGATCTGGATACCGCATCCTTCACGGCCTTGACAGCTGCCTTTGTTATGTCACCGCCATGCAGGTCGGCACCCATTCCAATTTCAATCACGTATCTCTTAAGCATTGACATACCTCCGATTACACTGAATTTGACCCTAAGTCCTATTCCAGTATCTGTTCCGGCTTTTCCAGGATCTCACAGAGGGTCTCTAAGTATAGCGATGCCGGATAGCCGTCGATGATCCTGTGGTCTGCAGTAAGGCTAAGGTACAGCCTGAACCGGTCAGCTATCTCCCCATTTATCCTTTCAAGCCTTGGTACTACCGCTCCCACACAAAGTATGGCAACCTGGGGAGGGTTTATTATGGCTGTCGCGACCTCTATCTTCATCTTTCCTACGTTGGTTACCGTGAATGTTCCACCCATCATGTCTTCAACTGCAAGAGCTCCCGTCCTTGCCTTTTCAGTAAGCTCCCGAGTCACTGCCATGATCTCATTGACACTAAGGGTATCTGCATTCCTTATGACCGGTGTCATGAGCCCGTTTGGAATTGCTACAGCCATGTTGACGTTGATATCCTCATAGGTCCTGACAATCCCGTTCTCATATGTGGAGTTAAGTGCAGGATGCTTCCTCAGGGCAAGCGCAGCTGCCTTCAGGACCATGTCATTGATGGATGGTGCCTTCACGCCCTTACCTTCAGCTTCCTTCTTGCTTTTCTCATGCAGCTCCATGAGCTCAGTCACATCTGCAGCCCTTGAAAGCATTATCGCAGCATTTTCATGGACGCTTAGTGACATCCTTTCAGCTATGATCTTCCTGAGTCCCCTGACCTTCGTTTCAGTGTATCTTGCTTCTGACATATCTTATCCTCCCGATGAAGTGTATGTCTGCGGAGGTATCAGCCTCCGCAGACTACACGTCTTATAAACCTTATCCGAGAGCTTTCCTTATCCCCGCAATGATGTCATCCTCGTTTACGAGCCATTCCTTTTCAAGTACAGGCGAGAACGGTATAGGGGTATCTGGCCCGCAGACCCTTACAGGAGCTGCCTTCATGAATTTGAACGCATGCTCTGCAATCTCAAGGCCAATCTCTGTCACGGAGTTGCCGAAGCATGGTGCCTCATTTACCAGTACTACCCTGCCTGTCTTCTCCACTGACTTTGCGATGGTTCCGATATCAAGTGGCTTAAGGCTCCTTGGATCGACAACCTCTACGCTGATGCCCTCTTTGGCAAGCTTCTCTGCAGCCCTTAAGGATTTGTGCAGCATCATCTGGGTCGCAATTACAGTGACATCGGTGCCTTCCCTCTTTACGTCGGCAGAACAGATCGGCACTGTATAATCGCCGTCAGGAACAAGTCCCTTGACGCCGTACAGCAGCTTGTGCTCGTAGAAGAGGACAGGGTCGCTGCCTCTTATTGCTGTCTTCAGCAGTCCCTTGTAATCTGCAGGAGTGCTTGGGATCAGGATCTTCAAACCGGGTATGTTCATGAACAGTGCTTCAAGGCACTGTGAATGCTGGGCTGCAGCTCCTATGCCGGCTCCGTTTGGTACCCTCAGCACCATTCCGCAGACCTTTCCTTCATCCTGCATGCCTGCCATGTATCTTGATTTTGTCGCCTGATTTACTATGTAGTCTGCTGCGACTGATGTAAAGTCTGAGAACATGAGCTCAGGTACCGCCTTCATGCCCATATACGCGGCTCCTGTCGACAGTCCCATTATGGCTGTTTCTGAGATTGGTGAATCTATGACCTGCTTCGGGAACCTCTGGATGAGACCGGCAGTTACGCCGAAGCACCCTCCGAACTTACCTACATCCTCACCTATTACGAAAACCTCAGGATTCCTTTCCATTTCTTCTGCAAGAGCCTCATTGATGGCCTGTGCTACAGTTATTTCCCTCATTTCAGAGCACCTCCTTCAAGCTCGAAGTAGACATCGGTGTATACTTCGGAAATGTCAGGATACGGGCTTTCCTCTGCGAACTTCTGAGCAGCATCAATGACTGCTATCTGCTCGTTCTTTACCTCAAGTAGCTTCTCAGGAGTTGCTATTCCCTTTTCAAGGATTATCGTCTCCAGTCTCTTGATAGGATCCTTCTTCATCCACATCTCAAGCTCTTCCTTCGGCCTGTATGTTACAGGATCACCCTCGAAGTGCCCCTGATGCCTGTAGGTCTTGAATTCCAGGACGCACGGTCCTCCGCCTTCCCTGGTTCTTCTGAATGCTTCACCGGTTGCTTCTATTACAGCAAGGACATCATTTCCGTCTGCGGAGATCCCCGGCATGCCATAGCTCTGTGCTCTTGCCGAAAGATCCTGGATATTGGACGAATCCTTGCTTGACATGGATATTCCGTAGCCGTTGTTGACTATGATGAATACTGTCGGAAGGTTCAGAACGCTGGCCAGGTTCATGCCTTCATGGACATCGCCTCTGTTGGCAGCACCGTCACCGAATATGGTTATCGCTATGTTCCCGTCATTCCTGAACTTGTGTGAGAATGCATAGCCGTTTATTATGGTCTGAGCATCTCCAAGGATTCCATTGCAGCCAAGCGCTCCGTTCTTAGGCGAGCAGGCGTGCATTGATCCTCCCTTTCCCTTGTTTGAACCGGTTGCTTTTCCATAGAGCTCAGCCATCAGTGCATTGGGACTTATACCAAGTCCAAGCAGGAGTCCGTGCTCCCTGTGGCTTGTGCCTACGCTGTCACCAGGTTTAATGTTGTAGTGCGTTCCTGCCATGAACGCTTCCTGTCCTATCCCGAGATGTATGAATCCGGGAAGGACACCCTTTGCGAAAAGGTCAGAAAGCCTTTTTTCAAAAAGCCTTATCAGCCACATTTCGCCATACAGCTTTATGAGATCCTCATTTGGTACTTTCACAGTCTTACCCCCTATTAAAGTCAAATTCCCCGGGGAGTATCCTCCCCGCAGCGCCTGTAGAAGCTGAAGCCTTCCAAAACATCCTTCGACCCTTCGCCGCACTCAATGAAGAAACCGCTGCCAGATGCCGCCTTGAGAGTCTCATGGATATCGATCACCACGGGTCCGTCAGGGCTCAGTTCAAGCTCTATCCTGTCGCCTTTGTTGAAAGGTACCTCCCTTTCACCATCGAGGGCTACCATCCCCTCTTCTGCCTTAACCAATATCCTCTCATGAGGGATAACTTCCCTGTACCCCTTAAATGCAATTTTGCTCATTACTCCGGGAGCCATGGGCACCCATGTCTCCACGCATCCCTTTTCACCAAGCTCCACATAAACACCGTTTGGGTCCGTCTCCTCCACAGGATGAACGCTTCCTGCGATTGCCGACATTCCAAGACAGTCTGGTTTGGCTACTGTAACCATCAGCTCACTGATGGCTGAAGGGTCGTACAGGGCCCTTGCACCTACAAAGAGGTCGCTGGTTATTGCCGCATCAACAAGTGCGATGTCAGTGAATACCCCATTCTTATATACCTTTATGCACTTTCTTTTATTCATCCTGAGCCATTCTTTTTCCTTGTCCCTTTCTGCCACCACCGCTGCCATGCCTGCAAGTGTACCTTCCATCATCCTTGGAAATACATTATTGGTACCGGTTGAAACAGGAATAAGCGGCACTTCACCGCAGGACTTCGCTACAGCCCTGTTAGTACCGTCACCGCCAAGGGTTATTATGCAGGATGCTCCCATTTCATTGAGGATTCTCGCTGCATTGGTTGAATCTGCCTGGTCATTCTCCACAAGGATATCAAGATATTTTATCTCCACATCTATCTTCATGCTTCTCTTGAGATGCTCGCAGGCCTTTTCGATTATCTGGAATGCATCGGGCATCACGCATATTTCCCTGAGCCCTGAAGCGTGGATCACGGACAGTATCCTCTGTATGATGTTGACCTTCTCCATATTGTCGAATACGGTTGCCTGTGCTACAAGTCTTCTTATGTCCTTTCCTGAGGACGGATTGGCGATTATACCTATCATCTCAAGACCTTCCTATAAAAACTCTGAAATATCATCCCCTGGTTCGCCAAGCAGCGCAATCACAGTGCCAATAGGAACCTCTTCGCCTTCATCCACAAGCAGCTTAAGCACAGTGCCGCCAGCCTTAGCCTTCACCTGATTCGTTATCTTCTGGCTCTCCACCTCGCACAGCTCCTGATCCTCCGCTACAAGCTCGCCTTCCTTCACCAACCACTCGCTGAGCCGGATATCCGCTTCCATCATTCCAAGCTTCGGCATGATTATCTGCTCTACCATTTCCAAACCTCCTCTTCATAAGCACTAAACATTAATCTATAGCTTCAGGTTAACAATACGGAAATTTATTGTCAAACAACTGGCAATATTGCGATAATTCAAATTATCAGACATATCAAGCTGTACTATCATTATTTAAGAAATGGCAAAACCAAACTCACTCAATGTATTAAAAATACACATATAATATTATGTATCGATATGTATTCCAGTATTGATTGACTGTAACTTGATTTTCAGTAAAACAAATTGTTCATATCTGAACCGGTTTACAGTAATTTCAAATATCTCACCATTTCTACATTTTATTCATTTTCCATTAACATTCTGACTTTTGGGATAAGATGACCGGCCTTGCTTCAGATTCCAGGATTTATTCTTTGGGTTTTCACGATTTTGCGCATGAAAAAAGGATGGTCTCCCATCCTTGGATCTTAAGCCTATTGACTGAATACCTCAGCTGCCACAAGAACTCCTACCCTTGCGTCCTTGCAGTAATAGTCGGCTCCTATTGACTTTGCGTAGCTTTCGGTAAGCACCGCGCCGCCTACGAATACCTTCACACCAGGAACTTCCTTCCTGAGTGCCTGTATCGTCTCTTCCATGGAAGAAACCGTCGTGGTCATAAGTGCTGAAAGGCCTACCAGCCTTATGTCCCTTGCCTTTACTGCCTGAACGATTGCTTCTGTCGGCACATCCTTGCCAAGGTCAATTATCTCATAACCATAGTTCTCAAGAAGTACCCTTGCCAGGTTCTTTCCGATGTCGTGTATGTCACCCCGGACCGTTGCCATGACGATCGTCCCTTTTGTTTCAAGCTTTTCACTTCCTGCAGTGAGCTTGGCCCTTATGGTCTCAAATGAGGTGCCGGCAGTCTCTGCCGCCCTTATGAGCTGAGGAAGGAATATTGTCTTTTCCTCGAAAAGCCTTCCCACTTCATCAAGTGCAGGTACGATATGGTTATCGACTACTGAGAGTGGTGGCTCCTTTTCAAGCAGAGATTTCGTTATCTCAAGGATACCCTTCGAATCCCCTTCAAGGAGCATCTCCCTGAAGGACTTTGAGGCTCCTTCCTTCCTGATCTCTTCCTTCTTAACAGGATTAAGCTGATTATTGTAGGCGATATAGTCTATAGCACCATCATCTATGCCTGCAAGCACGTTGAACGCCTTAAGGGTGTCCACTATTCCCTCTGCACCCGGATTGATGATGACCGTATCAAGTCCTGATGTAAGTGCCATTGCAAAGTAGGTCCTGTTGATAAGTGCCCTGAATGGCAGCCCGAAGGATACGTTGCTTAGTCCAAGTGTAGTAAGTGCCCTGGTTTCAGACTTCACCCATCTCATGGCGTGCAGTGTCTCCATAACAGCCTTCTGCTGAGCTGATGCCGTAAGCACCAGGCAGTCTATCAGGAGCCTTCCTTCATCTATCCCGTACTTCATTGCTTCATCTATGAGCTTCTCAGCTACATTAGTCCTGCCTTTCGCATCATCAGGTATACCATCATCGTCAAGGCACAGCGCAACAACAAAGGCACCATACTTCTTTACTATTGGGTATATGGAATCCATTGAAGACTTCTTTCCGTTGACGGAATTGACTATTGCCACTCCTGAATATCTCCTCAGAGCCTTCTCAAGGACCTCAGGCTTGGTTGAGTCGAACTGAAGAGGCGCATCCACAAGACCGCTCATCCCGTCGATTATCTGTGTCATGTACCCTGATTCGTCTATCTGAGGAAGAGAAGTATTGACATCAAGCACCTCAGCGCCCTTCTGGACCTGCTCGAAAGCTACCTTCACTGCAGCCAGCGGATTGCCAGCAACGAACTGCTCCTTGAGAGCCTTGTTACCTGATGGGTTTATCCTCTCTCCAATAAGAGTGACCTTCCCGTCAAGGCAAACTGACCTCTGGGCGGAGCAGACATATCTTTTGAGGGACTTCTGTTGGCGCTTCCTGTAGAATGACCTGGCTTCAGAGAGCTTTGCCGTATAGGCAGGTGTAGTTCCGCAGCATCCTCCTATGACTGATACACCAAGGTCTGCAAACTGCTTTGCTGACTCAAGGAAATCATCATCGGTGACTGAATACCTGGAAACCCCGTGCTCTGTTATGGGAAGTCCTGCATTTGCCTGAACCATCACAGGGGTGTTCGTGGCTGAGAGGACCCTTTCTACAATCGGAAGGAGCTCCTTCGGTCCAAGGGAACAGTTGACGCCAAGTGCATCCACTCCCAGTGCATCCAGTGACATGGCCATGATCTCAGGGCTTGTTCCTGTCAGAGTATTGCCATCATCTGAAAAGGTCATGGTTGCGAATACCGGAAGCATTGAATTTTCCTTGGCAGCAAGTACTGCAGCCCTCATCTCTCCAAGGTCCGACATGGTCTCGATCAGTATAAGGTCAGCACCCGCTTTTTCTCCGGCAATGACCTGCTCACTGAACAGGTCGTATGCCTCCTCGAAATCGAGGAGACCTATTGGCTTCATCATACGACCAACTGGTCCCATGTCAAGTGCGACAAGCGTTTTCGTACCTTTTGCGGCATCCTTTGCGATCCTTACTGCAGCTGAAATTACTTCCTCAGCAGTCCGTCCGGTTTCAAAGAGCTTATAGGAATTCGCCCCGAAGGTGTTGGTGGTTATGATGTCGGCTCCGGCTTCTATATATTCCGCATGTATCTTTCTTATGAGCTCCGGTTTTTCAAGGTTAAGAAGCTCAGGATTCTGTCCAGGCTTCATGCCATAGGCCTGAAGCATCGTCCCCATTGCCCCGTCGAAAAGAATCATCTCATGTCCCAGTCTTTCAAGTTTGTTCATTCGTAGCACTCCCTTGTCTTCTTGACGTGCAGTCGTCCTTCAGGCTGCAGTCATCGCAGCTTTCATTGCCGCAGCTATGGTCATTTCCCTTTTCAGCTTCTCCATCAAGTATCCCAAGTATGGCGACAATTGATTTTCTTGGAGTCATCAGCATGGTATCAGTCAGATGTATCCCTATCCTTTTTTCTGCCTTCAGTTCCTCAAGGATAGCCTTGTTCGTGTCAAGAGGCAAATCCCCGTAGCCTGGTGCGAACCTGAAGGTTAAGGTCTGGTTCGGCTTGAGGTTTCCCTCTATCTCCTTCTGGCAAAGGTCTGCATATCCCTCCACAAGAGCTGATGCGCAGGCATCGGCAATCATCCCTGATGTGGCGGACTGAAGCTTCTTAAGCTGGATGATGCGTTCAGCCTGTGGTCCTATGGTACATGCCATGACATAGGCTGTCTTAGCATTTGCCAGTATCCTTCTTATATTCCTGCCGGTGAGCTCAATTCCTGTTCCGGTAAGCCTAATGCTATCCTCGGAAAATTCAAGGTCGTAGCTCCCGTAGGTCCATTTACCCTTCGCTGATGCTTCAAGCTCTTCTGTTATCTCAAGCATCTCACCCATTGTCTTCTCGTCAGGGAGATTCGAGCCGTATCCGAGATACCTCGCCGCTTCCCTTAGGTCCGCTATCATCTTGAAGCTTCCTTCTTGATGCTGGAATATCTTACTGTAGATATGCTCTCCATTATCCTTCTTGTCGGTTCCGGCTTGTTCATGGTGTATATATGTACTCCATCGATTCCAAAGGAAAGAAGGTCGACAATCTGGTCAACTGCATATGCTATTCCCGCTTCCTGCAGTGATTTCGGGTCATGCTCATACCTGTCAAGTATCCTCAGGAATTTAGGAGGCATGTTGCAGCCTGATATCTCCTGGATCCTCTTGACCTGGTTGATGTTAAGCACGGGAAGTATTCCCGCGATTACAGGCTTCTCGATGCCCACAAGGTCCATCTTTTCCCTGAACTGGTAGAAGAGCTCATTGTCGAAGAAAAGCTGGGTGACAAGGAAATCAACTCCGTGGTCAACCTTCTGCTTAAGATACTTCAGGTCATCAACCTTGTTCCTTGTCTCAACATGTCCCTCAGGATAGCATGCCGCACCTATTGAAAATCCGCCGAAATCCCTGATTTCATCGATAAGCTCATAGGCATATTTGTATTCAGGCTTCCAGTTCTTGTCCTGCATGAAGGAATCAGGAATGTCACCTCTTAAGGCAAGGATATTCTCAATTCCGCTGTCCTTTATATTCTGAAGCATCTCCCTGATGGTGTCCTTCGTCGAGGTCACACAGGTAAGATGAGCTATGGATTCGATCCCGAAATCCTTTTTCACCCTTGAGGCTATTTCGACCGTATGCCCCTGCGATGATCCGCCGGCACCATAGGTGACGGATATGAAATCGGGGGAAAGTCCCCTCAGCTTTTCAAGTGTCTCGAATATGGTCTCCATTGGATATGTGGTTTTTGGCGGAAATATTTCGAAAGACACCGTAGTGTTTCCTTTTCCAAGCATGTCCCTTATTTTCATTTGTTTCCATCTCCCCTTTTGTCTGACACTTAATGCGATTATAAAAAAACTCCGCCTGTTGGCAGAGTTAAATCACGACATTCTCATCTCCCGGCCATAACCGCTGGATTTGGCACCACGCCTTAAGGCAGGTTGCCGGATTTCACAGGGCCAGTTCCCTCCATCGCTCTCGATAAGCAGACATATGTCCGCGTCAAGTATATGTTTTTACAAGATTATATACAAATTGTTCATACCCTGTCAAGAATATTGACAGCTTTCTTCAAGGTTTCGTCCGGACTGCCAGAATTATCCAGGACTATGTCGGCATAGCTTCTGTAAATGGAAATCCTTTCCTCATAAAGCCTCCTGATGCGGCCGGCATCATCCTTTAAAAGCGGCCTTCCTGAGAAATCTGTCCTCTTCAGTATCGTATCTACCGGAGTATCAAGAAATACTACCTTCCCTGTGCCCTTGAGAAGTGTTATTCCACCCTGTCTCAATACAGCACCGCCGCCAGTTGAAATTACAGTGTTCTCAAGAAGCGACGCCTTCCTGCAGGCTTCTTCCTCCAGGTCCCTGAAATAGCCTTCTCCAGATTCCCTGAATATGTCTGTTATGCTCTGTCCTGTCTCTTCCTCAATCAGGCAGTCCAGGTCAAGAAAGTCCATATATAGAGCTTGTGCAAGTCTTCTGCCGATAGTTGTCTTCCCGCTGCCGGGCATGCCTATGAGTATGATGTTCATATTTTTCAGGCACCCCCGTCGGCTTTATAGCTTCCGAGTATCCTGAAGCTTTCGCTGTTCTCGATAAGCTCTGCAACCACATCATCCATGTTCCCGTAGGCAAGGCTGCCTGTGAAATCAGTAAAGAACCTGTATTCCCAGCCCTTTCCTGCGACAGGTCTGGATTCGATCTTAAGGAGGTTCAGGCCCCTTGAGGTAAAGCAGGATAGCATCCTGTGGAGGCTTCCGACCTCATGCCTTAAGGTGAACATGACGCTTATCTTGTCGCTGCCCTTCCTTGCTTCCATGGCCTTCGAGACTATCACGAACCTGGTGTGGTTGTGCTCGTTGGAATTTATCCCTTCTGCAAGTATGGAGAGCCCGTATAACTCAGCTGCCCGCCTGCTTGCTATTGCTGCCTTACTGACATCCTTCGATTCGGATACCTTCTTTGCGCTCTCTGCCGTGTTTTCCATGATGTTGCGCCGCCAGGCAGGATGCTTCGCCAAGAAGCCCTCCGACTGGAGAAAGCCCTGCTCATGGGAATAGACGTCAGTGATAGTATCAAAGGCTGCACCCTCAGGTGCCATGAGGCAGTGTCCTATCCTTATGGTCTTTTCACCCACCATGTAGCAGTTGTATTTTGACATAAGGTCGAATACCTGGACTATGGATCCTGTCGAGTTGTTCTCTATAGGCAGTACTCCGTAGTCTGCATCGCCACTGTCCAAAGCTTTGAACACATCCTCGAAGGTTGTAACGTTGGATTTCCTTGCAGCTTCTCCGAAGAAGCTTATGCATGCTTCCTCGCCGTAAGCTCCCGGCTGTCCCTGATAAACCACGGAAGGGTCAGGTATCTCGTCACGCATGGCTTCCATGGCAGCCTTGTATGCATTGTAATCCGGATGTACACCAGGTCCCATGAGCAGGTGCTGTTCATGCCTGCTGTGGCTCATGAGAAGCTCAAAGAATCTGGTTGCCCCGGATTCAAGTCCTGTTCCTTTTACCTTCTCTATCTTCTCCTCAAGCAGCAGCTTCTCCCTTTCAGGGTCGAATACCTGCATTCCCCGTGCCTTCTTGTATTCACCTATCCTCTTTGCGACATCAATTCGTCTTGCATACAGATCAAGAAGCTTTTCATCTATCTCGTCTATTTCACTTCGCATAGCCTTAAGTTCATCCAATGCATCCACCTCCTAAAGTCCCAGTACCTCGCAGATTGCAAGCGCCGCTGCTGCCTCGATAACCGGTACGGCCCTGTGCACTATGCATGGGTCGTGCCTTCCTTCAATGGCAATTTCCGAGTCCTCCAAAGTCTTCATGTTCATTGTCTTTTGAGGCAGACCTATGGATGAAGTAGGCTTTATTACAACTGAGAAGACCACTGGCATGCCGTTGGTTATTCCTCCATTGATTCCACCGTTGTTGTTTGTGGTAGTGACAACTTTGCCATCCCTGCACTGGAACTGATCGTTAGCCTGGCTCCCCTTCATAGTGGCCATGCCGAATCCGGTACCGAATTCAATTCCCTTGACTGCCGGTACTGCAAACATATTGAGTGAAAGGATGCTTTCAACGCTGTCCCTGCCCGGCGTGCCTTTTCCTGCAGGAAGGCCGTCTATGACGCACTCGATTATTCCTCCGACTGAGTCATGCTCATCTTTAGCTTTCCTTATTGCTTCCTTCATGAGCTCGCCTTGTGCATCGTCTACTACTGGAAATCCCTTGTCTGCGACTCCGTCAAGGATCGACGGGTCTGCTTCTGTGAGCCTTGATGGTACGTCTTCGATCCCAGCGATCTCCCTGATCCTTGCCCTGACGGTGACTCCTGACTCCTTCAGCATAAGCTTTGCGACAGCTCCTGCAAATACAAGTGGTGCCGTTATCCTTCCTGAGAAATGGCCGCTGCCTCTGTGGTCATTGAAGCCCTGATACCTGACAAAGCCTGAGTAATCGGCATGACCGGGTCTTGCAAGGACCTTCATTGCTTCATAGTCCCGTGAACGGGTATCGCTGTTCTCTATGATTCCACACAGAGGCGTTCCTGTGGCCCTGCCCTCGAATACCCCTGAAAGGACCTTGACAGAGTCAGCTTCCTTTCTGGGTGTAGACAGGTCGTTCTGACCAGGCTTTCTCCTGTCCATTTCCCTGGTTATGAACTCCATGTCCATGACAAGACCGCTCTTCACGCCCTCCAGCACAACTCCTATTGCAGGGCCGTGGCTCTCACCGAATATCATATGCTTCATGCTTCAACCCTCCCAATGAGCTCCATGAGCCTTCCTGTGTCCATTTTCCTTATGACTGCCTTTCCGATATCCTCAATGAATATCAGGTTTATCTCACTGCCCTCCGCCTTCTTGTCAACACCGACAGCCTGGGCGTAATCTTCAAGTCCGATTTCAATGGAATCAGGCAGGCCGTAGGTCCTTATAAGGTCTCTTATTTCATCAGTGCAGCCTTTCCTGGTTATTCCGATCTCTTCTCCGATTTTGGCTATCTTCACCATGCCTGCAGCCACCGCCTCGCCATGGGTATATCTTGAGTATCCTCCGGATTTTTCGTAGGCATGGCCAAGTGTGTGCCCGAAGTTCAGGACCATCCTGCCGCCTTCATCCTTTTCGTCTCCTTCGACTATCCTTCTCTTAATGTCAACGCAGGTATAAATGACATCCTCTATCTCCGACATTATGCCGGCTCTGCCGTCTAATGCTGAAAGTCGCCTGAAAAGATCCGCATCTTCTATGGCACCATACTTTATGACCTCTGCCATTCCATCAGAGAACACCCTATCAGGAAGAGTATCGAGGCAATCTGTATCTATTATAACCACCTTCGGCTGATGGAAGGCACCTGCAAGGTTCTTTCCTGCGTTCAGGTTTATAGCTACCTTTCCGCCAACCGAGCTGTCCACCTGTGAAAGCAGAGTAGTCGGAACCTGCACGAAATCCACACCGCGAAGCACTGTGGCAGCTGCGAAGCCTGCAAGGTCGCCTACAACTCCGCCACCAAGGGCGACGATGATGTCCTTCCTGGTAAGGCCTCCATCAAGAAGCCTCTCGCAAACCTCTGAGTATACCTCCATTGACTTGCTGCCTTCTCCCGGGGATACTACGACCGTAAAGCAGTCAAAGCCTGATTCCTTTAGGCTTTTCCATACCCTGTCCCCATAGATGGCATCAACATTCGAGTCTGTTATGACCGCTGCCTTCCTGCCTCTTGCAACAGACCTTACCGTCTTGCCGGCAGTGTCAAGGATACCGGAGCCTATTTCAATCCTGTATTCTTTTCCTGGCAGTCTAACCTCTAGCGTCTTCAAGGAGCACCTCCTACATTCCCGGATGGAAAGCCTGTACCAAAGGGAATGACTTCTTCATGAAATCGTCGAACTGCTTGGGATTGAGGCTCTGCTGTCCGTCTGAAAGCGCATGCTGAGGATCATTGTGAACCTCGATCATGAGTCCGTCAGCTCCTGCAGCTATCGCTGCCAGTGCAAGGGATTCAACCATCCAGCTCATGCCTCCGGCATGGGAAGGGTCGACGATGATTGGCAGGTGGCTCATCTTCTTTATTGCTGGAATGGCGCTTATATCCAAAGTGTTTCTCGTATAGTTCTCGAAGGTCCTTATTCCTCTTTCACAAAGGATGACATTGTTGTTTCCTCCGGCCATGATGTACTCTGCGGACATGACCCATTCCTCGTAGCTGTTGGAAAGGCCTCTCTTTAATACAACAGGCCTTGACATCTTACCGACTTCCTTTAGAAGGTCGAAGTTCTGCATATTCCTTGCTCCTATCTGGATGACATCTACCTTTTCCTCGAAGATCTCGCATAGCTTCGGGGACATGAGCTCGCTTACTATGGGAAGTCCTGTTTCAGCCTTGGCCTTAAGGAGAAGGTCCAGCCCCTCAACTTCAAGTCCCTGGAAGGAGTAAGGAGAGGTCCTTGGCTTGTAGGCTCCGCCTCTTAGCATCCTGGCTCCAGAAGCCTTTACCGACCTTGCGACTGATATGATCTGACTTTCACTTTCAACTGAGCATGGCCCAGCTATTACCGCGAAATGCCCGCCGCCTATCTTCACCCCGTCAACGTCAACTATGGTCGACTCCGGATGGAACTTCCTGTTTGCAAGCTTGTATGGCTCCTGTACCCTAAGGACCTTCTCAACATGGTCCATGAGCTCCAAAGCTCCTAGATCAAGTGACTTGGTGTCTCCGATGAGGCCAAGTATGGAGCAGCCTATGCCGTTGGTTACTCCCACACGGAAGCCCATGTCATTGAATTCCTCAACCATCGCGTTTATGTCCTCTAGGCTTGTTCCCTGCTTTAATATCAATACCATTTCTATCTCCCCTTATTCTTCGTCATTTTTAATGTTCGCCAACACCAGTTTATGGTCAAAAGTCCTTGGTGGCTTGTAAATTCCTCTTGAAAACGCATAGCCAAAAAAGGCGGACGTTACCTTCCTGTTATCTGTTGAAAAATGCCATATACCTTCTGCCATGCAGTTTCCTCCTTTTCCCAGATAAAATGCACGAGGCCCCATTGCATAATACAATGAGGCCTCTGTCCCTTCCGCTCATGGAAGGGCATCTATGCTAATGGTCCGTCTGTCAGACCCTCATCGTATTTTCACCATCAAAACCAGCCCAGACCATAAAATAGCCAAGGCTGAATATAAAGGCGAAAAATACTGAAGGACTTGTTAAACGTCTCATGTGCATCACTCCAAATGTGGTTTATCCCATTATAGTTTCCTTATTCGGAAAATTCAACACATTTCTTTGATTAAACGTAAAAAATACGAAAAATATGATGTCAATCACGCAAAACCTTCGTGAATGCTATCACATTGCATATTACACACACTGCCATCCCAGGGAAGGCTTGGTATAGGGATTGGAATATTGACTCCAATTTGCCATATGATATGGTTAAGGGTATCAAGAGCACGTACTAGGGCAAATATGGCAACCCTAACAAAACTATATATCTTATCTTACTTATTTATGGAATTTCACAGAGGTAACGTTATGAAGAACAAGAAAGACAGCTATATGGGCGATGTTGGAATAATAAGGAAGATCGATGACATTCCTGAGCTTAAGGATGAGCTGATCGCAGCTTTTGACGCCAAGTGCCATGACCATAAGGCCATATCGTGCTATAGCCTCCTCCTCGCACAGCATGTTCTGGACCTGACTGGAACTGAGCCTGATGATGCGATCAATGAGTGTTTCGATGTAATAAGGAAGTGGCAGGAAGGAAAAGCGAAGTTCCAGGATGCGAGGAATGTGGCCTTCAGGCTGCATAATCTGGCCCGTGAGGAAAAGGATTCCATTAAAGTGAAGGTTTATAGGGTAATGGGACAGGTCGCGGCTACACCTCATGTTAAGAGGCATGCCCTTATAGCTTCTGATTATGCAGTAACCCTTATTAACCTGATGCATCCGAAGGACATGGATGAGGTGAGGAAGGAAAGGGAGCTGCAGATCGGGCTCATGAGGAGTATTTAGAAAACAAAAATCTCCTCGTTGCTTCGGGGAGATTTTAGATGGATCCGCTATCCTCTTTTTCTGATCTTCGTCCAGAGAGCCTTGATCCTATCAGGTCCGTATATCAGAACAGCGCAGCCGATTGCAGCTATTATTGCAACCACCAGGAATCCAGTGGCTATGAGTTCAAGCTCCACTACAGACGAAGTTGAGCCAAGCTCGAGGAACAGATACCTTATTACTATATTTCCGTCCGGTACTGCATCCAGGTATGTGACATACCTTTCCATAAGTGACAAGGATAATAGACCGAGTATGATTCCAAATAGGTTCTTAAGCATTTTTTCCATCTCCTTACCGACCTATAATATTCCTGTCTGAACAGGAAATCAACAGATAAATGAAATTTTGGAAATGACAACGCTTACTGTCGCAGTGCCAGTTCCAGGGGATTATCAGACCTGCTCTTTGGTCAAAAAAGTTGACGAATGAAGCGGAAGGCCATATAATAATATTTGTCGTCGGGGTGTAGCGCAGGGGTAGCGTACTTGACTGGGGGTCAAGGGGTCGCAAGTTCAAATCTTGTCACTCCGACCATGACATGAAAAGCAGCCAATTTTGGCTGCTTTTTCATGTCTTTTTTAGTTTAAGCTTCAACCTGCAATCGGATGGCTTCCCTATCTTCCGATAAGGTGCATTGCCTTTTCCAGGTCCTTCTTATGTACATAGACATAGTATGTCTTGAGAAGGTCCGGGTCTGTTCCGAAGGTTCCCGTCCGTCCCCTGCCCTCGATATTGCTTACCACCCTGTAAGTGCGGTATATACCGTTAGATGCCAGACAATCCATAACCCTGTTGAAGTCCTTCATGCCTGCTCCAACGAAAACTTCCCTTCTGTTCCAGAACATGATCATCTATCTTCCTCCACCACTGCTTTAATTACAGTCTTTACCTTCCTTGTCATGAATACATGAAGCAGTCCCATGTAGATTATCATGAGTCCAAGAGTCATGAACGCCATGGTTGATGACCTTGGGGCGAGACCGATCAGTATCAGCATGGGGGCACCGAATACGATGGCGAAGCTGCTTCCTCCGACAAGATTGTTTGCTGCAGGCGTATCGAAATAGGGATCCATTTCCCTTAAGAGGAGTATCCCTGAGCTTATGGTTCCTGTCATCATGCCGTACATTCCAAGCATTCCTTCGTTCTCATAGCCAGGATATATCTTTTTGCTCATCCAGATAAGGTAGTAAAGGGTGACTATAGCACCTGAAAGTGACATGAGGATGAAGGGCAGCCAGAGCCCTGAAAGGTCCAGGATGTCTATTGAACCAATTCCTGCCACGATCATCAGGTCGAACGCCATGCCCGAAATCCTTGAGAGCAGATAGCTGTTCTGGTACTGGAGCCTTATAACCTTCCTCTCATGGAGCCTCTTCATGACTGTCTTAAGGAGTATTGCAAGGGCAGATCCGACGATGAAGTTGAAGCCCCAAAGCAGCGATGATAGTGTTGCACCCAGGGAGCCTGACAGATTCCCAAGAAGAGAGACCAGGCCCCTTGTCACGAAGTATGTTGCAAGATAAACAAGGAATACCAGTGCAATCTGCACAGAAAACCTGTCTATGGATTCAGAGATGGGCATCTCATTGTCATCCTGGAACATCTCTATCGTAACTGACCCGGATATCTCCTCGTAGGTCTGTCTCCTGAATACTCCCTTCCTTACCAGCATGTTGAGATATATTATTCCCACGATGCAGGCAGAAAGGTAGCCTGCTGCTGCAAGTGACAAGCCGAATGATCTGCCTCCTGCAAAGCCCAGTGCCTCATATGTCGATCCTACGTTGTTCGCCTGTCCCGGACCCTGGCCATAGCCCATTGGGAGCAGGATGCCAGCTGCCTTGAACATCCCGGGCATGACTGTATAGGAAAGTCCGAGTGAAATGGTTAAGCCTATGATTCCCTGTATCAGATAGGTGCTTACTATGAGTGCTCCTGTCCCTGGCATCGCTGATGCACCTTTTCCTTTGGTGTCGTCAGCGACCCTTAGCGAAAGGGCTATGAACCCTATTGCTATCCCATGATAGGTGATCATCTCAAGGATACCGGATTCTATTCCAAGGATCCCAGTGACCCGGAGAACAAGCAGGATGAACCCTGCAAGTACAGCTGTAGGCATAAGGGTGTTCCTTATGAGCATGACCTTTTGCCTCAATATATTGGATAATAGGAGTATTCCGGATATCATTCCAAGCTGGATGGTAAAATTCCAAAGTCCTTCATTCGCTGATGAGAAATCCACTATATGTCCCTCCCTCTGATTGTCCTGTATAACAGCAGATATTTCCATGCATTGAGTATTGTTTCACTCTTTAGCTCATAGTTGATTCTGTCGCAGGAAAACACCAGGTCCTGACTTCCATGTATCGCCATATCGGGTATGGAGGATAACTGAAAGCAAGATTCTCCTACCCTGAGGTCTTCCTTTGTCATGCTGATTTTCCCGCTTGAATGGTGAAGCCTTTCATGCGACGGACCGATCGTATATAGGCTCACCGGACCATCTGAGAAAATGTTTCCGGTGACTTTTTCTGCTGACAGCTTCCTGACTTCATCCCTTTGCCACATGTCCCAGTCAGTGACTGAGTCAAAGGGCAGGTCTTTACCATGCAGTATTCCGCTGCTGTCTAGGCTTACCTTAAAGCCGCAGCTGCATTTTATGGAATCCTCTTTGCTCACAAGATTACCTGCCATTTTGCACTTCGGACATAAGAACAGAAGCCTTTCAAGGTGCTCTGCGAGGTGCCTGCCTTTGTATTCTACCTCGTCTGTTCGCTGGCGCTCGTATGCATCCTCATAAAGGTCATTCATAATGGCTTCGTTGACCTCCCTGACAGTCATTGCTTTAAGTGTCTCAGGTTCATAAACCTTTACGATTCCTGCCTTCATCTGGCCCTTCCTGTAGGTATCGCTCCATCTGGGGTTTGTAAAGTAGCCGCCCTCGATCCTAAAGGTAACAAGAGCCACATTCGAATTCCTTGCAAGCTTTCCGATCACAGGCTCAATCCGTTCAGTCCGTCCAGAAAATGACCTGTCGCCTTCTGCAAATATCGCTATGCTGTGCCCGGCCCTTATTCTTTCAAGGATCTCCAACACAGTGCCTGCTGCAGGAGCACCTTTGAATATGGGTATCGGTGAAGCAAGATATTCGATAATCCTGGAAGAGTAACCCCAGCTGAATATGTGCTCGCTTGCTACAAAATACATGTGGTCCGTTATGGAAGAAGCTATTATCAGAGGATCCCAATTGGTATTGTGGTTAGAGAGTAACAGGAACTGTCTTCCTATTGTTTCCTCCCTTGCTTCAAGCCTCATCTTGGATTTGACTAGTGGCTTCAGAAGCTTTCTAAGTACTTTGTAAACAAAAAAATGCCGTGCCGTGCCCTTAACCTGCATTTGTCCCACCCTCAGTCACACTGACGGCTGAAACAAGCTCATATGCCCGTTTCAGCCTCTATCCTAATAATATATTCTTTATTTGCTCGTGTACATCAGGCAATGGGGTTGCTTTGAAAAATATATGTTAATTCGATGTTAGCTATATGAAAAAGCATTTAAAGTAAAAAGCAGAAGAGATTTTGAGAAGGGATTTTCAGAATATCTTCAATTGAATGCTAAGGCGCGGGTAATGCCACTTAAATGGCATTACCTGCGCCTTGTTTCTAAACATTTCCTTCATGCACATGATCGAGCTTTTCGCGAGCTACGTTTGCGAGCCTATACACTGTATCTACAGGAGTTGGTGGCCTGTCTGTCATTTTCCAAGCCGGGAAGAACCTTGAGATGTGTAATGGAATCCTTCTGTCCACTGACGCAAGCCATGAAGACAGTTCCCTCATCTCCTGCTCACTGTCGTTAAGGCCCGGGATGATAAGAGTTGTGACCTCAACGTGGCTTTTCCTTGAAGCAAGCTCAATTGACCTCTTAACCGGCTCAAGGGTTCCTCCAACAAGTTTGTAGAAGTCTTCAGTGAAGCCCTTAAGGTCAATATTGAAGGCGTGTATCAGCGGAAGAATCTCAAGAAGAGGCTCCTCATTGACATAACCGTTTGATACTACAACGTTCTTCAGGCCCTTTTCCACTATGAGCTTCGAACAGTCTCTTACGAACTCGAAGCCGATGAGAGGTTCATTATAGGTGTATGCAAGGCCGATGTTCCTGTTCTTTACAAGCTCTACCGCCTTTTTCGCCAGTGATTCAGGAGATGTATATCCTTCATCCTCAGGGACGAAGGATTGGGATATGGACCAGTTCTGGCAGAAGGGACACCTTAGGTTGCAGCCGTAGCTTCCGACTGAGAGCACCTTCATGCCTGGATGGAAGTGGGCAAGGGGTTTCTTTTCTATCGGGTCAAGAGCTATTGATGAAACCCTGCCGTAGTTGACCGCAATGACCTTCCCTCCGACATTTGCCCTGCCTTTGCAGAATCCGGTTTGTCCATCTTCCAAAAGGCAGCCTCTGGGACATATGGGGCACTTCAATGCACTCATGTGTGCCTCACCACCTCAAAGCGCTGGATCTTATAGGTTTCGCTTTTTGATATTCCACCCTTCTGAAGTGCGATGTCTATCTGCTGCAGAGGTGAGTTAACTCCCTCAAGGTTCGGAAGAAGAAGACCTCTTCTAAGCCCCTTGCTTACGATAACGCCGTATCTCTTCTCGTCAAGCTCACTTACCGATTCCACATCCTCAGCGTCCCCAAGGACATCCACGCTGTAGACAAGCTCAGACAGCTCATTCTCGCTGACGCGGTCGAACCTCGGGTCCTCGACGCCTGCACTGACAGCATTCCTTATTATCTCTTCTGCTATGGATCCTGTGACGCCTTCAATGGTACCTATGCAGCCTCTGAGCCTTCCATGCTTCTTAAGGGAAACAAATACACCTGCGCGCCTTGCAGTAAGCTCTGGCGGCAATCCCTGCGGCATCTTCAGCCTTTTGCCTGTCCTGAGATATGTTTCAAGAGACAGCCTCGCAAGCCTTACGAATTCATCCTCTCCGGCCTTTTTGCCTTCAAGCCGCCTCTTTTCATTTTCCTCGAAGATCTCACCGTACTTTCTGGACTGGTCTGTTCCATTTACAATGAAGCTTGCCACAGCATAGCCTACACCGAAGGGACCTTCGTAGGACAAGAGCTTGGATTCAAGCTTCATACCATCAAGTGCTCCTGCCATGATCTGGAATGACCTGAGTCCGCACTCCCCCGCGTTGTCGCATAGGTGTTCGTCGATATCGAGGAGCTTCATGAAGTCTCCTGATGAAAAAGACCTGGTTGCAAGCTCGTCAAATACAGGCCCTTCCTTCATGAAGCCGTATGGTCCGTCTGCTTTAAGCCTGTGGGAGAGGTCTCCGCTAGCCACGATCACTGCCTTTCTGTCAAGGTCTTCCACAGCATCCTTTATGCACATTCCAAAATTGTAGTGTTCAAGGGGTGACAGTCCTGATATGCCTATCCTTACCGACTTGAATCCCTGGAAGCCCTCTGTTATGAAATGGAGGGGAACCATTGTGCCATGGTCCAGGTTCCTGTCCTTTTCACCTGAGGTTCCGGCAGATATGTTCCTTTCGGAAGCCCTGGCCTCTATCCTCTTAACCAGCTCCGAATCATACTCCACCTCATACTTCTCCCTTGATGCCCCGAATGATCCGAAATCACCCTTTGCCTTCATTCCTGGAGATATGTGTATGTAGTCAGAATACATGATTGAATGGGGAGATATGAATATGATGGTGTGCGGCATAATGTCAGAAATCTTCTTTGCAATGCTGCGATAAGCGTCGATTGTCGCCTGTATCTTCCTTTCCTCGCCTCTTCCAACTGCTGGAATGATAAGAGGCGGATGTGGGACTGCAAATGCAGCTGCTATGGACATTTCCATCCCTTCCTTCTTTATATGCGACGAAGCTTAGATCATCTCTTCAGCAATATGGCACCTGTAACTCCAAGCGCAATTCCCCCTATGATCAGCGCTGGCTTTGCTTCTCCCTGACCTGAAAAATAAAGTATGGCATTGTAGATTATAAGCGTGAATCCTGCACTCAGCAGAACATGTCCGAATTTTCTCTTTGACTTCATATATTTCCTCCATTAGGCAAGCTCTCTTGCCCTCAACTACATAATACTCCAGACGATTTTACAATTAAATATTCCGGGTCACTTTTCACAGTGTATTCATTCTTTTTGAAGATAATGACAAGAGGATGGTCCAGGCCATCCTCTTGAATCTATCATTATGTGTCTCAAGCCTGGTATATCTTAGAGCGCCTTTTGAAGCCTGCTATTTATTGCTTCAAGGAATGCCTTTGTTGTTACGACGGTCTTTTCCCCTTCAGCCAGAACTGCCAGGTCCTTGGTCATTATGCCATCTTCGATTGTATCGAGAGTTGCCTTGTCCAGCTTGTCGCAGAACTCCACCAGGTCAGGAAGCTTATCCATCTCCCCTCTCTTCCTCAGCGCTCCTGTCCATGCGAACAGAGTAGCGACAGGATTGGTCGAGGTCTCCTTGCCTTCAAGGTGCTGGTAGTAATGCCTTGTGACTGTGCCATGAGCTGCCTCATACTCGAAGAAGCCTTCTGGTGAAACAAGCACTGAGGTCATCATCGCAAGGCTTCCGAAAGCTGTGGCAACCATGTCGCTCATGACATCTCCATCATAGTTCTTGCATGCCCAGATGAATCCGCCCTCGCTTCTTATTACCCTTGCAACTGCATCATCGATAAGAGTATAGAAGTATTCTATCCCTGCTTCCTTGAACTTGGATGCGTACTCAGCTTCGAAAATCTCTTCGAAGATATCCTTGAACCTATGGTCGTACTTCTTGGAAATAGTATCCTTGGTTGAGAACCACAGGTCCTCCCTGACATCGAGGGCATAGCTGAAGCAGGACCTTGCGAAGCTCTCTATTGAACTGTCTGTATTGTGCATAGCCTGCAGTATGCCATCTCCATTGAACTCGTGGATGATTTCCCTGGAAACATCTCCGTTTGCAGCTGTATAAATGAGCTCGCCTCTGCCTTTTCCGGATGTCTTGATCTCAACACCCTTGTAGACATCTCCATATGCGTGTCTTGCAATGGTGATCGGCTTCTCCCAGGTCCTAACAAACGGCTTTATGTTTGATACTATGATAGGCTTTCTGAAGACTGTTCCATCAAGAATCGCCCTTATGGTTCCGTTAGGGCTCTTCCACATATGCTTCAGCTTGTACTCTGTCATTCTCTGGGCATTTGGAGTGATAGTCGCGCACTTTACTGCAACTCCATATTTCTTGGTTGCAAGGGCTGCTTCCACTGTGATCTTGTCATCAGTCTCATCCCTCTTTTCAAGACCTAGGTCATAGTACTCAGTCTTAAGCTCTATGTATGGTTCAAGAAGGATATCCTTGATGTCCTTCCATATTATCCTGGTCATTTCGTCCCCGTCCATCTCTACCAGCGGGACATTCATAATTATTCTATCAGCCATAGCTCTTAACTCTCCCTCACATGATTAATAATACAAATTATAACCTATAAGTCCGGATTTTTGGATACTTTATCTTATATTATGCTAAATTTATGACAGAATATCAGAAATTGCCTATATTTGTGATTTTCCGCAAAATAAAAGCGGAAGCTTACGC
>DIWI01000009.1 GCA_002428415.1 Clostridiaceae bacterium UBA6110 | reverse complement strand
TTTGCGTAAACTGGATGGCTCGGTTGTTCACAGGAGTGCAAGCTTCAAGGAACTTATATTATTGAAAAGACAGAGTACGATACTAATCGAACGAAAGGGGTGTAATGGAGTTCTCCTCCCATGACTGAAGTCACGAGTCTCCGAACTCTAATAATTATGAATTTAAGGAACAGGAAGCTTACAGAGGAAGAATTCTTTAGGATCAGGGAGGATGTGCTGACGCACTGGCCGACCGGCAAGGACGTGGACCTTAATGAGGCGGTGGAGTACCTTAAGAAGGTGCCTGACGAGAAGAACGTTGCCAAGAAACTCAGGAAAGCCAAAGAGGAAGGGATAACCCTGGCTCAGCCAAGGGCCGGAGTCGCACTGATAGAAGACCACATAGAGCTTCTTCTCCATCTGGAGAAGGAAGGGGGAGCTGACCTTCTGCCATCAACCATAGACTCCTACACGAGGCAGAACAGGTATGATGAATGTCAGGTTGGAATAGAGGAGTCCAAAAGGCTTGGAAGGTCAATGCTGAATGGATTTCCTGCGGTCAACCATGGGGTTTCCGGCTGCAGGAGGGTATTCGAGGCTGTCCATGTACCGCTTCAGGCAAGGCACGGTACACCGGATGCGAGACTATTGTCTGAGATAATCACTGCTTCAGGATGGACTTCCAACGAAGGCGGAGGCATCAGCTACAACATACCGTATGCGAAGAGCGTTTCCATGGAAAAGACAATAACCGACTGGCAGTATTGCGACAGACTTGTCGGGTACTACGAGGAGAGAGGGGTAGAGCTCAACAGGGAGCCGTTTGGACCTCTTACCGGGACTCTCGTACCACCATCGACCTCCAATGCGGTGGCGATCATCGAGGCTCTTCTTGCTGCAGAGCAGGGAGTCAGGAACATCACCGTAGGCTATGGCCAGTGCGGTAACCTTATACAGGACATTGCAGCCATAAGAGCCCTTGAAAGTCAGACGAACGAGTACCTTCACAGGTTCGGATATGATGGAGTTTACGTTACGACGGTTTTCCATCAGTGGATGGGAGGATTCCCGGAGGATGAAGCCAAGGCTTTCGGAGTGATTTCATTGGGTTCGACTGCAGCTGCGCTTGCAGGGGCAACCAAGGTCATAGTCAAGACGCCCCATGAGGCTCTGGGAATACCGACTAAGGAAGCGAATGCACAGGGAATAAGGGACACCAAGATGACCCTTAACATGCTCAAGGGGCAGAGGATGCCGATGAGCAAAGAGCTGGGGGATGAGATAACCATCATAAAGGCTGAGACTGCCTGCATGATCGAGAAGATAATCGAGGTAGGAAAAGGTGACCTCGCAAGGGGAGTTGTAGAGGGCTTCAGGCTGGGGCTTATTGATGTGCCTTTTGCACCATCAAAATACAATCACGGCAAGATGATGCCGGCAAGGGATAACACAGGTTCTGTAAGATACCTGAATGCAGGCAACGTACCTCTCTCAAAGGAACTACTTGATTTCAACAAGGCGAAGCTTGAGGAGAGGGGAACCTATGAACACAGGAAGGTCGGCTTCCAGATGACTGTTGATGACATATTTGCAGTGGGAAAGGGAATGCTGATCGGAAGACCGGAGGATGGTGAAAAATGAGGATTATTGACTTAGTTTGTTCAGAAGGAAAGACCGGATTCTACTTTGATGACCAGAAAGCCATTGTAGGAGGAGCCGGACATGATGGATTCATATATACTGGAGATACCGCGACAGAAGGTTTTAAAAGCATAAGGGTTCCTGGGGAGAGCATCTCGGTGATGCTGATACTTGAAAATGGAGAGGTTGCGTACGGAGACTGCGCTGCAGTGCAGTATTCAGGAGCTGGAGGAAGGGACCCGCTGTTCCTTGCAAAAGACTTCATACCTCTTATAGAAGGCGAGGTCAGGGACGCTCTGCTTAACAGGGATGCTTCGTCATTCCGTGATCTTGCAGATGAGATCGACTCAATAGAGGTAAACGGGAAGAAGCTTCATACAGCTGTAAGATACGGTGTCACCCAGGCTTTGCTTGACGCAGCTTCAAGGAGCAGAAGGATCACCATGGCAGAGGTCGTAAGGGAAGAATATTCCACAGGGGTTGAGCTCAGAAGGATCCCAATATTCGCACAGAGCGGTGATGACAGGTACACCAATGCCGACAAGATGATTATAAAGGGTGCTGATGTAATGCCCCATGCTCTCATAAACAATATTGACGAGAAGCTCGGACGGCATGGAGAAATCCTCAAGGCTTACATAGAGTGGCTGAGGGACAGGGTGCTTCTCCACAGGGAGGAGGACGACTATAGCCCCATATTCCACATAGATGTTTACGGGACCATAGGGATGCTCTTCAACCAGGATATGGACAGGATGGCTGATTACCTCAAGACCCTTGAGGAGGCTGCAAGCCCCTTCAAGCTAAGGATTGAGGGGCCAATGGACAGAGGCGGCAGAAAGGAACAGATGGAGGCCTTAAGGGACCTCACTGCACTTCTTGACAGTCGTGGGATAAATGTTGAGCTTGTAGCGGATGAATGGTGCAACACCTATGAGGATGTCATATATTTCGCTGATAACCGTTCAGGCCACATGATACAGGTGAAGACACCTGACCTTGGAGGCGTGAACAACTCCATCAAGGCGATACTATACTGCAAGGAGAAGGGCATCGGAGCTTATCTTGGCGGTACCTGCAATGAGACCAACAGAAGCGCAGAAGTTTGCGTTAACATAGCAATGGCCTGCGGTGCCAGGCAGACACTGGCAAAGCCGGGAATGGGCTTTGATGAAGGCTATATGATTGTCAACAACGAGATGAACAGGGTTCTTGCCCTGGCAGGAAGAAGAAGATAATTTGGCGCCGGCTGCAGTTGCTGCCGGCGTTAAATCGTCCTGTGTCAAACAGAGGCGCCGTATAGTATAATCATAGGAGAAAATGGAGGTGCTTATATGAAGGAAATTGATGCTGCGCTGGTCACGTCTGAGATCAGAAGGCTTGTAATGGAAGCCAACTACCATCTGCCGAAGGATGTGGCGGATGCGCTCAGGAAGAGCAGGGAGAATGAAAAGTGGCTGCTGGCAACGGACACTCTGGGAAGGATCATAGAGAACGCTGAGATTGCGGATACGGAGAATGTGCCAATGTGCCAGGATACGGGTATGGCGGTGGTCTTCGTTGAGATAGGACAGGAGGTCCATATAGCAGGTGGCGGCCTTGATGACGCGATAAACCAGGGCATAAGGGAAGGCTACAAGGATGGTCTGCTTAGAAAATCAGTAGTGGGGGACCCTCTTGCCAGGAAGAACACCGGGGATAATACTCCGGGCATAATACACTACAAGATAGTTCCTGGAGATTCACTGAAGATCATGGTTGCTCCAAAGGGCTTCGGATCCGAGAATATGTCAAGGCTCAAGATGCTCAAGCCATCTGACGGCCTTCAGGGTGTCAAGGACTTTGTCATTGAAACTGTTGAGCTTGCAGGTCCCAATGCATGCCCTCCTTTGGTTGTCGGAGTCGGCATCGGCGGATCATTCGACAAGGTCACATATATCGCAAAGAAGGCTCTGATGAGGAGCCTTGATGAGTGCAACCCTGACCCGTTCTATTGCGAACTGGAAAAGGAGCTGCTGGAGAAGATAAACAGCCTTGGCATAGGACCTCAGGGCTTCGGCGGAAGGACAACTGCGCTGAAGGTAGCTATAGAGACCTTCCCGACCCATATCGCTGGACTGCCTGTTGCAGTGAACATAAACTGCCATGCCACAAGGCACAAGGAGGTAATTCTTTGATGGATATCAGGATAAACGCCCCATTCACCAGAGAGTCCCTTGAGAGCCTTAAGCCGGGAGACAATGTGCTGATATCAGGAAAGCTATATGCCGCAAGGGATGCTGCCCATAAGAAGATGATTGAGCTATTGGACAATGGCGGAGAGCTGCCATTTGACATAAAGGGAGCTGCAATATACTATGTTGGGCCGACGCCGGAAAGGCCCGGCGAGCCAGTGGGCTCTGCAGGCCCTACAACAAGCCTCAGGATGGATGCCTATACGCCCAGGCTTCTTGACCTGGGACTTCTCGGGATGATAGGTAAGGGTGAGAGAAACGATGCTGTCAAAGCGAAGATAAGGGAGCATGGCGCAGTTTATTTTGCAGCCATAGGCGGAGCCGGAGCGCTCATAAAGAAGACGATCGTTTCATCGAAGGTCATAGCCTACGAGGAGCTGGGACCTGAAGCCATCAGGGAATTTGAGGTTATTGACTTCCCGGCTACTGTCATAATCGATTCACGGGGTGAAGACCTGTATGAGACAGGAAGAGCTGCTTATCTTAAGTCGCTGGAGAAATAATAAATCTGACCTCAAGTGATTCATTTACAGGAACATATTTAAGAAGGAATATTCTTAGTTAAACATAATTGGACATAGCCTGCTTATTAATTGGAGAAAGTTATTTTGGTGCTGGTGGATAATCGCCGGCACCTTCTTCATGTAGCAGAAACCAATTCAAATTTTACAGTAAGACTGATCTGATCCGATCTGATCTGATTGTAATGTTTGATAAATCGTAATTAAGTAAATCGTAATTNNAATTACGATTTACTTAATTACGATTATGTGATAGTTTTATGTTGAGGTGATAAATAATGTTTGTTGGCCGCAAAAGGGAACTGGATGGTTTGAATAAGCAGTACGAAAGCGGAAAGTTTGAAATGACCATTATTTATGGTCGCCGCCGCGTGGGAAAGACAACTCTTATAAAGGAATTTATAAAGGATAAGAATGCGATTTATTTTCTGTCAACCAATGCTTCCGGTGATATGAACCTGAAGATTTTTTCGGAACAGTTGACACGTCATTTTGACCCAAGCATGGAAAACATATCTTTCCCGGATTTTGACTCTGCATTTCACTATCTTGCAAGGAAATCAGAAGATGAGAGAATGGTTCTGGTAATCGATGAGTATCCGTATCTTGCGGAATCCATGGAAGGGATGTCCTCTATACTGCAGCGCGCAATCGATGAATACTTTTTAAAGGGGAAGCTTTTCATTATTCTATGCGGGTCATCCATGAGCTTCATGGAAAACCAGGTATTGAACCAGAAGAGCCCTCTATACGGTCGTCGCACAAGTCAAATCAGATTGCAGCCATTTGCCTTCCAGGAAACACTGTTCATGCTGGGTGGTATGGATCCTGAAGAGATAGCAGTCTATTACGGCGTCACTGGTGGAGTAGCCGAATATCTGTCCTTTATCCGTAAGGACTGGTCACTGAAGGAGAACCTGGTGAATCTATTTTTTGACACGAGAGGCAGGCTTTATGAGGAACCGAAAAATCTCCTCAATCAGGAACTCAGGGAGCCTAAAATATATAATGACATCCTCTATGCAATAGCCAATGGAGCCAGCAGAAACAATGAAATCTCTACGGTTTTAGGGAGGCAATCATCGGCAATCAATCCCTACCTTAATAATCTGCAGGAGCTTCACATCATTACCAAGGAATCATCAATAACGAAATTCGGCTCAGGCAAATCGATCTACAGGATCAATGATGCAATGTATCGTTTCTGGTTCCGATTTGTACGTAATGGCATGGCTAACATAGAAATGGGCCAGGGCAGCAGCTACTATGACATTAAGGTAGCTCCATTCATATCAGAATACATGGGACCCGTCTTTGAACTGATAGTCCAGGAATATATGCTCCTGAAAAACCGGGTGAATGATCTGCCGGATTTTATCACTGAACAGGGGCGCTTTTGGGGTACTGATCCACAGAGAAGAAAAGAAGTTGAGATTGATTATGTCGGAATAACAGAGTCAGCCTATCTCATCGGTGAAGCGAAATGGACCAGTGAACCGATTGGGAGGTCTGAGTTTGAAAAGCTGAAAGAAAAAGCTGAATTGATTCCTGGGCAACACTCCTATTTCATGTTCAGTAAATCGGGGTACACAAAAAGCTTCTACGAAAAGCATCATAGCGTAAAGCTGGTTTCCTTTTCTGGCATGGTGAAAGACTTTCTGAAGCCATAACCTTTGATGATATGAATCGATAATTTCTATCTTGGCTTTTGTTCCTGTTTTCGTTGGCCCTGAATTATTTCAAAGGCTCATTGCCAATATTTGCAGTGTTATCAGTTTAGTTACATTTCCTTTTTGTTCTATTGTACGGCTCCTGTGATATAATTAGAGGGACGAGGTCCGGATTCTTGTTTTTTCATGAGGAACAGGACCAAAGCCATTTATCGTTAAATCTGCTGCTATTTTGGTGGTGAAAATGATTTATTTCGCAGAAGAAGTCAACATTAACGACATAACTGAATTTGAAGAAGTCAGCGATTTTTTGAAGTCCTTCGAGGTGGTCTACTCAAGGTGCGACCTAACCATGGTTGTCAGGCATGAAGGTGCCATAGTAGCCACAGGCTCGGTGGAAGGCAATACGCTGAAATATTTCTTCGTGCATGCGGACCATCAGCATGAAGGGTTGGCCCGCCTGATTTTCAATGGACTTGTACAGTACCTGACTGACAAGGGATATGTCTCCTACTTTGCCTTCACGACACCGGAGAACATTCTCATATTCGCTGCTCTGGGTATGGTACTTGTTTACAACACCGAGAGAGCGTGTCTTATGGAGGGCGGTTTCGGAAGCTATTCAAACTGGATTTCAAGGATCCAGAAGAAGATTCCGAAAAAGACCGGCAAAAGGGGCGCTGTTGTAATGAACTGCAATCCTATGACTAACGGCCACAGGTATCTTGTTGAGACTGCACATCGCGAGGTGGATGACCTTCTTGTATTCGTGGTACAGGAGGACAGCTCGCTATTCCCGTTCGAGGACAGGTACAGGATAGTCAAGAATGAGCTCAAGGAATTTCCAAATGTCCATGTCCTCATGGGAGGACCCTACATCATATCAAAGGCAACTTTCCCGACCTATTTCATCAAGAAGCGTGATGAAATGCTGGATGTCTATACCGGACTGGACGGTGGCCTTTTCATAGATAAGATAGCCAGAGACCTGGAGATAGATGTCAGATTCTTCGGATCCGAACCTACGGATGAAGTTACTGAAGTCTACAACAGCAAACTCAGGGAACTGATGAAAAAAAGCTCATTGGAATCAAGGACTGTAGACAGGCTGGAGCTGAACGGAATCCCCGTCAGTGCGTCTATTGTGAGGAAGTTCCTCACAGAGGACCGGATTGAGGAAGCCTATGGAATGATACCTGAGAATACGGTCAAATACCTGGAGAGCGAAGAAGGGAAAGAACTGATTTGGAAAATGAAAAGAGAAGCATGAAGATCATGGAAGGCTCTGCCTCGCCGCTAATCTACATCAGGAAGGTAAAAGACAAAAGGATTGAAAGCCTGAATGAGATGTTCCAGTTGCCGGTGGTGGCGCTGAGGGCGGACTTACCGCAGTCAATGAAGGGAAGCCCTGAGGAGGAAATCATCCTTGGAGAGCTTGAGAAGGCAGTAAAGAGTACTTTCGGAAACAAGCTGCTATTCGAGGAGTCATATGAGTCCGGGATTGCCCGGGAAATACTTTTCGTGGTCAGGGGCGATGCACATATCTACAAGGAAAATGCAGTATTTACTGAAGAAAACCATCCTCTTGGAAGATTTTCGGATATAGATATTTATGAGTGCCAGGAGGAATTCCCGATTTCCAGGCTTGAAATGGGATATGCTCCCAGAGAATGCTGCATTTGCGGGGATGAACGAACGAAATGCAGTACTGAAAAACGGCACGAGGATACTGAAATCGCCTCATACATAAGGCAGGAGATTGATAGTTATCTCAAGGGAACTGCTGACAAAGTGCGCAGGGTATAATACAATATGCTTTTGTGGTAAAATGGATTGGGTTTTCAATCCATAAAACTATACAACAGAAAAATATTTAGGAGGAATATCGATGAAGACAGGAATTGCCGCATCAAAGGGGTACGCAATCGGCAAAGCATACATCAAGAAACATGTGGAGCTTAAAATCAGTGATTCCAGAGTTAGCGACATACCGCTTGAGAAGGAGATCCTTAGGAGAGCCGCTGACAAATCGAAGCACCAGCTGCATAAGATCAGGGACAAAGCGCTTATTGATTTGGGCGAGGAGAAGGCGCAGGTTTTTGATGCCCATCTGATGCTTTTTGATGACCCGGAATTCATCGGTGCCATTGAAAGTGAAATCGAGAACAACTCCATAAACTCTCTGAAGGCTACACATGATGTGACTTCAGGATACGTGGCGATATTCGAATCCATGGAAGACGAGTACATGAGGGAGAGGGCGGCAGACATCAAGGATGTAGCCAAGAGACTCATGAACAATCTGGCAGGAATCGATGAGACCATAGAAATTGACGAGCCTGATACAATAGTCGTGGCTCATGACCTTACACCTTCTGATACTGCACAGCTCGACAGGACCAAGGTTACAGCTTTCCTTACCAACATCGGAGGAAAGACCTCACACAGCGCAATCATGGCGAGGACACTTGAAATTCCTGCGGTAGTCGGTCTTGGTGACATAACCGAGGTGGTCAGGCAGGGTGACATGCTTATAGTAGACGGAATCGAAGGAACTGTAATAATCGATCCTGATGAAGAGACCATAGAGAAATACAAGGCGCTTAAGCTTGTATTCGAGAAGGAAAAAGAGGAGCTCATGAAGCTCAGGGATACCAAGGCTGTGACTAAATCAGGCAAGAGAATCGAGATTGCCGGCAACATCGGAAAGCCTGAGGATGTCCTTAAGGTGCTTGAAAACGGCGGAGACGGAATCGGACTTTTCAGGACCGAATTCCTTTATATGGACCGCGAAGAGATGCCTACCGAAGATGAGCAGTACGAGTCATACAAGTATGTCCTTGAGAAAATGGGACAGAAGCCTGTTGTCATAAGGACCCTTGATATAGGCGGAGACAAGAAGCTTCCATATCTTGTCATGCCTGAAGAGATGAATCCGTTCCTTGGGTACAGGGCCATAAGGCTTTGCCTTGACAGGACTGACATATTCAAGATACAGCTGAGGGCGCTCCTGAGGTCTTCCGTATATGGAAACCTGAAGGTCATGTTCCCGATGATCTCGTCACTTAATGAATTCCTTGATTCCAAGAAGCTTGTCGATGAATGCAAGGCTGAGCTCAAGGCGGAAGGAAAAGAATACAGTGATAACGTAGAGTGGGGTATAATGATCGAGATACCTGCAGCTGCAGTAATGGCTGATGAACTGGCAAAGTATGTTGATTTCTTCTCAATTGGAACCAATGACCTGATCCAGTACACTCTGGCTGCAGACAGGATGAGCGAAAAGGTCTCATACCTTTACGATCCGATGCATCCGGCTGTACTCAGGCTCATAAAGATGACCATTGACGGAGCTCATTCACAGGGCAAGTGGTGCGGAATGTGCGGAGAGATGGCAGGAGACGAAACTGCAATCGCTACACTCGTAAAGTATGGACTTGATGAATTCTCAATGTCTGCATCATCCATTCTGAGGGCTAAGCAGCTGATCCTGAACGAAGAATAGGAAGATAATTCGAGGAGGCTTCTCTAATGAGAGGCCTCTTTAATATGCTTATAGTATACGTTTACAAGTACTGCAATATAAGGACCTTTCGTTTTTAAGATGTTGATGGTATAATAGGGTTATCGCTATGATTGAAAGGAGGGATGAACAATGGCGGAGAAGAAGATACCTAGTCTCGACAACGCGCTCCTGATAAAGAGAGTGACGTCAGGAACCTTCGGTGATCCTTGCGGATATGAAGAGATTCTCATGAGGACAAAGAACAACAGATATGTGCTTGTAAGAAGAGGCGGCGAAAGCAGCCACTGCCCGGGAGAATCCATTGACATGATCATGAAGGCTGATGCGTTGAAATGGCTTGACATTAACTAGGCTGACAGAGAACCGATTTTGGATCGGTTCCATGAATATGATGAAAACGTTTTTAGGAAGGCAGTGCAATTTGTCGAATTGCAGTGTCTATTTTTAATGCTTTTTTCCAACTTGACAAAATTCGTGCTGTTTGTTGAATATTGCCTTAGTATGCCGTATCATCAGAATGATGAACATTTTTGGGGTGATTTTGTGGATTGCATGTCAGCAAAGCATTTGATAACAGCATACAGGGGAGCGGACATGACTCTGCCGGAAAAAGAGGCTGTAATCAGGCACATTGATTCCTGCCCGGCCTGCAGGGAATATTTTTCACGCGAGGAAATGATGTCAGGGCTTCTTGAAAACGGTAGAAAGAGTCCTGGACTTTCGAAGAATGTAAGGACTCTCCTTGTCATTGCCGCCTTTCTGCTTCTTGTGACTGTGCCTCTGGTCATGACAGGCATGTCAAGAAGGAAGCTCGTGTCTGTAAGGCAGGATTTTCTGGGAGAATTCATAGTCTTATGGAAGGAAGGGAACAGGGAGATGATAAACGAGCGCATGACGAACGAGGCCTATGAGAAATTTCTCATTCTCACTGAAGGGGAGCCTGTTTCAAAGGTCACCGGCATGATTTTCAAGGAATTCCGGAACCTCCAGGGAGTTGCAGGTGCCGCTGTATTCAAGACCTCAGGCGAGCTTTTGGGTAACCGTGAATTTAATCTTACCTTCACTGTGGGATCAAGGGACGGAAATATTCTTATCGTTGATGTGGAAGGCTCCTGAGGGAAAGTGATGGTACTTTGGAAAAATCCGGGGTTCACAAAACTCTGAAGTCCTGTATAATGATGACATGAGAAAAATCCGGAGGTAATGTAATGATAAATGATGTAAGCCATGTAGAATTCGCTGAAGAGCTTTCAAGCACAGAGGACCTGGTTCTTGTTGATTTCTGGGCACCATGGTGCGGACCATGCAAGATGCTGGCACCGCTTTTTGAAGAGCTGGACAAGGAGAATGACGATGTGAAGTTCCTTAAGGTCAATGTGGACAACAATCCGCAGCTGGCTTCAAGGTACAGGGTTGGAAGCATACCTACGCTTCTTGCTTTCAGGAACGGGGACCTTGTAGACCAGATAATAGGCTTCAGACCTAAATCGGACCTCGAGGGATTCATAACCAGGAACAGATAGGAAAGCATATATAATAAGCTCTGCTTCAGGCGGAGCTTGTTTTTTTATGCTTTTTTTCTAATCCTTGTCTTAACTTTCTTTCAAAAAGGCGCAAATGGGTATCAAATAATGTATAATTTATTTGTATACTTTTATACACAGGAGGTGGCAGCTTGGAAAATCTTAATGTGATACTGAATACAGTGAAGAACATCAACATTACATCAATCATAGACATCCTTATGGTTGCCTACCTGATATATAGGGCATATAAGATAATCAAGGAGACGAGGGCTGAGCAGCTGCTCAAGGGCATACTCCTCATACTTCTCCTGATACCAGTAAGCTACATACTTAACCTTACCATGGTGTATACCATAATCTCCAAGACCATTACAATCGGCGTACTGTCGATGATCATCATATTTCAGCCTGAAATCAGAAGGGTGCTCGAGCATATAGGAAGGTCAGCATTTACTGAAAGAGGAGTACCCAGGCAGGACGAATCCATAGAGAAGGTAATAAGGGAAATAGCCAATGCAGTGGACAACCTGTCGGAATCAAAGACCGGAGCGCTCATTGTAATAGAAAGGACCACAGGCCTCGGTGAGATCCTGAGTTCAGGGACTATAGTCGATGCTGTGGTTTCTGCAAGCCTTCTGGAGAACATATTCGTACCGAACACTCCGCTGCATGACGGAGCCACAATAATAAGGATGAACCGGATACTGGCATCAGGATGCGTGCTTCCACTTACAGGGAGCCAGGAGATCAGCAAAAAGCTGGGTACAAGGCACAGGGCTGCAATAGGCCTTAGCGAGGTTTCTGATGCGGTGGTGCTGGTTGTTTCTGAGGAAACGGGGACCATAAGTCTTGCAGTAAATGGCAAGCTTGTGAGGAACTATGACAGGGAAAGGCTTCAGGCCATACTTACCAAGATATTGAAGAAGGAGGAAGGGAAGGACGAGTCGATTAGAGGGAGGATCAAGGAATGGCTAAAAATAAAGAAAATGACCTCCTGATCAAGATAATATGCCTAATCATGTCGTTCGGCCTCTGGATATATCTTACCAATGTAGAAAATCCGACGAAGACCGTGAGGATAAACAACGTTGCTGTAAGGCTCGTAAACACTGAGAGCCTGGCTGACCAGTCTCTGGTGCTGGTACCAGGACAGACTGTAACGGTAAACCTGTCTATTACAGGTCCCGCATCAACTGTATACAGGGCACTTTCCACTGACTTCAGGGTGGAGGTGGACATGAGCGAGCATGACCTTGTTAAGGGCATAAATGAGCTTCCCATCGAAATCATCCTATATCCTCAGAGCGTTGACATAACAAAAAGCAGAGGCCTGAAGGCCACTGTTAGGCTTGATGACCTTGTTGAGAAGGAAGTTCCCGTAAGCAGCGAATATACTGTGAAGACCGCTGAAGGATACTTTGCGGCTCCATCATCGGTTACACCTTCGACGGCTACGATCAAAGGACCTTCGGAATATGTGGAGAAGGTTGTAAAGCTCATCATTCAGGGAACGAGAGAAGGCCTGAGTGAAGACATTGATATCTCCGTAGACCTTGTTCCTGTGGATGAAGGCGGAGGAATAGTCCAGTATGTGGAGGCAGCACCATCTGCTGCTAAGTTTGCGGCAAAGGTGTTCAGGACGAAGAATGTAGTTCTGAATCCTGTTACAACCGGAACGATGAGTGAAGGGCTTAGCCTCATATCACTTACTCCGGTCAGGCAGTCGATTACCATAGCAGGACCTGAGGATCTGCTCGGAACGATAGCCAGGATAGATACTGAGAAGATTAACCTGAGGGGAATAACTGCCAGCGGAAGCTTCCTCGTACCAATCGCCGTTCCTGATGGAATCTATATAGTTGGCGGAGAATCAAGTGTTGAGGTTGCAGCTGTGATTGAGGTGCAGGGTACCAGGGACCTTAAGGCTGAGATCAAGACCGTAAACCTTGGCGATGGCCTTCTGGCATCAGTAACTCCTGAGAGCATAACCATATCAATACGTGGGCCGCAGGGAGCCATTGATGCCATCGCAGAAGGAAGCATTTTCGCAGAGCTTGACCTTGAAGGTCTTGAAGCTGGAGGACACGGGCTTGTACCTAAGGTCAGGCTTCCTGAGGGAGTTGTCCTGGAGAAGCTTAGCCCTGAAAATGTGAGTATAACTATAAGCACAGCTCAAAACTGATGGAAAAGCCCGCAAGGGCTTTTTCTGTGGAGGAAAACATGATGATAAGAATAAATTCAATAGTCCTTAGCCTGGATGAGCCATGGGAAGCATTAAGGTCAAAGGCAGCAAAGGCCCTGAGGCTTTCATCGGAAGATATTGTTTCGTTTCGGATACTCAAGGAATCCATTGATGCAAGGGGAAGTGAGGTAAAGCTTTCCTACAGCGTAATGGTTGAGACGAAGGATGATGAAAGGGTGCTTCTTCGGGCCAGGAACAGGGACGCATCCATTTATGTCGAGGAGCCCAGGGCTTCTGTCTCCTACGGAACTGAGGTCCTTAATGAGAAGCCTATAATCGTAGGCTTCGGACCCGCGGGTATATTCTGCGCCATGACCCTCGCTAAACATGGGTATGAGCCTGTTGTGATAGAACGTGGAGATGATGTGGACAAGAGGACTGCGGCTGTGGATGCTTTTATGGCAGGAGGAGCTTTGGATACGGAATCCAACATCCAATTCGGTGAAGGCGGAGCCGGTGCTTTCTCTGATGGAAAGCTCACCACGAGAATAAAGGACCAGAGAGTCAGGGAGGTCATGGCTGAACTCATTGAGGCAGGTGCGCCAGCCGAGATAGCATACCTGTCAAAGCCACATGTTGGAACTGACATTCTGAAGAACGTGGTCAGGAACATGAGGAAAAAGATTGAGTCTCTCGGAGGAGAGATAACCTTCAGGCAGAAGCTTGAAGACATCGGAATGGATGGCGGAAGGGTCAGGTCAGCAACGGTGTCAGGCAGGGATGTGCCGGCTGAAGCTCTGGTGCTTGCAATAGGGCACAGCGCCAGGGATACATATGAGATGCTGTTCAAAAAAGGTATAGAGATGGAAGCCAAGTCCATGGCAGTGGGAGCCAGGGTAGAGAACCTTCAGGAGCTTATAGACATCAACCAGTACGGAAAATGGGCGGGTCATGAAAGGCTCAGGTCCTCTGAATACAAGCTGACAAGGAAGCTTTCAGACGGACGGGGTGCCTACAGCTTCTGCATGTGCCCCGGAGGCTTCGTGGTGCCTGCAGCCAGTGAGGACGGAAGGCTTGTTGTCAACGGAATGAGCTACCATGCGAGGGATGGAAGGAATGCCAATTCTGCCATAGTTGTCTCAGTGACTCCTGATGATTACGGCAATCATCCCCTCGACGGAATAAGGTTTCAGAGGATGATCGAGGAGAAGGCTTATTCAGCTGGCGGTGGGAATTATACCGCGCCAGTGCAGCTGGTATCTGACTTCATAGAAGGGAAGGTTTCCACCTCTCTTGGTGAGGTAACTCCCACATATGTTCCGGCAGTAAGCTTCGCCGACATCGGCAGGGTTCTCCCGGACCCTGTGACCAAAGGATTAAGGGAGGCTCTCACCGACTTCAATGTCAAGATCAGGGGCTTCGCGGAAAATGGTGCAGTGCTGACAGGTGTCGAAACAAGGACCTCAGCTCCGGTGAGGGTTGTGAGAAGCCATGAGCTTCAGAGCGTTTCCTGCAGCGGACTTTATCTGACAGGTGAAGGTGCAGGCTATGCCGGCGGCATAGTATCTGCTGCGGTTGACGGGATAAAGGCAGCTGAAAGCATAATGAATAGGTACAGACCCAGGAGATAAAGGATCGGCAATGCGATGCATTGCCGATTTAATTATTTAGTGCACCATAATTAACAGATAATCAAAATGTGTTCTGATAATATAGTGGGCTTTTCCTATTCCATATTGTAAAGGATTTTAGTAGAATTAGAATGTAAGAACAAAGAGGGAGTGATATTGATTGAAGTACGTATTGGTCATCAATCCCGGTTCCACTTCCACGAAAGTGGCCATTTTCAGCAGCGAGTCCGTAGCGCTTTATTCGGACATCATAGAGCATGACCCTGATATGCTTTCAGGCTTCGGGCACATCAGCGAGCAGCTTCCTGTCAGAAGGGAAGCAATATCCTCATGGATCAGAGGCAAGGGACTGACTAAGGATGACTTTATTGCAATAGTCGGAAGGGGAGGCATAGTCAGGCCTATAAGGTGCGGAACCTACCTGGTGGACGATGCCCTTTTTGGCGACCTTAAGGATGCAAAGATCACAGAGCATGCATCTAACCTTGGCGGGATAATCGCTAAAGAGATGGCTGATTCCGCTGGGATAAATGCATATATTGTGGACCCGGTTTCCTGCGACGAGATGAACGAGCTTGCAAGGGTCACGGGATTTCCCGGAATCGAAAGAGGTTCCCTTGCACACTACCTTAACATCAAGGCAGTCGTGAGAAAGGTCTGCAGGGAAAAGGGATACGACTTTTCAAGCGATAACTTCGTGGTGGCTCACCTTGGCAGCGGATTCTCCATCGGTCCTGTCGAGGGCGGGAGACTTACTGATGTCAACAATGCCAATGAGGGAGGGCCTCTCATGCCTGAGAGGAGCGGAACCCTTCCGCTGTCTGGAGTAGTCAGGCTTGCTTACAGCGGCAAGTACGAGGAAAAGGAGCTTCTGAGGCTTTTACAGAGGAAATCCGGACTTCTGGCTCACCTTGGCACCAATGATGCGCGGAAGGTTGAGAAGATGATAGATGAGGGAGACGAGCATGCGAAGCTCATATATGACGCCATGGGATACCATGTGGCAAAGGAAATCGGAGCTGCAGCTGCTGCCCTCAAGGGTAAGGTAAAATGCATAATCCTTACAGGGGGACTTGCTTACAGCGCATACATGACATCCCTCATATCATCCTATGTGGGATTCCTTGCACCTGTAGCCGTGGTTCCAGGTGAAGATGAGATGAGGGCGCTGTTTGAGGGTGCCAAGAGGGTGCTTGACGGTGAAGAGACACCGCTGAGCTATGAGGAGGAGATTCTAAGATGAAAAGCTTTGATGAGATTTACGAGAAAATAAGGAACGGAAGAATGAAGACAGCTGCGGTTGCTGCTGCTGGTGATGACGCTGTACTATCTGCTGTGGTAAAGGCCAAAGAGCTTGGCATATGCGATTCGATACTTGTCGGAGACGGAGAAAAGATACGTGAGATTACCGAGGCGGAGGGGCTTGACGTCTCAGGCTTCAGGCTCATAGAGGAGAAGGATCCGAAGAAGGCGGCGACCCTTGCGGCATCCCTTGTCAGAAACGGCGAGGCTCATATGCTGATGAAGGGACTGGTTGATACAGCAAGTCTTCTCAGGGCGGTTCTTGACAAGGAGAACGGACTGAGGAAGGGAGACCTTATAAGCCATGTGGGAGTATTCGAGATAAAGGGCTATGACAGGCTTCTTGTGGTGACCGATGCGGCATTCACCATAGCTCCGACCCTGAAGGAGAAGAAGGCCATTCTTGAGAATGCGGTAGACTTTATGCACAGCCTTGGAGTGGAAGTGCCGAAGGTTGCGCCAGTATGCGCTGTTGAGGTCGTCAATGATGCTATGCCTGCGACTCTTGATGCTGCTATGCTCTCCAAGATGAATGAGAGAGGACAGATAAAGGGGTGTCTTGTTGACGGACCCCTTGCTCTGGACAATGCCATAAGCATAGAGGCTGCTGAGCACAAGGGTATTAAGGGTGAGGTTGCCGGAAGGGCGGATATCCTCCTCATGCCTAACATAGAGGCTGGAAACGTGCTTTACAAGGCTTTTACCTATACTGCTGACTGCAGGCTGGGAGCGATACTCCTTGGGGCCAAGGCTCCGGTTATACTCACATCAAGGGCTGATTCGTTCGAATCGAAGGTTAACTCAATGGCGCTTGCTGCGATGCAGGCAATGGCTCAGGAGGGCGTATTTTGAAGAAGCTTCTTATAATCAATCCAGGTTCAACATCAACGAAGATCGGAATATTCAATGACATTACTGAGGAGAGCTCAGTAACTCTGAGGCATGATGCCACGGAAATAGAAAAGTATCCGGATATATTTTCGCAGTATGGCTTCAGGGTTAAGGCAATAACAGACTATCTTGAAGAAAAGGGAATACCTCTCGAATCGTTTGACGCCTTCGTGGGCAGAGGCGGTCTGCTTAAGCCAATCGAAAGCGGAACCTACAGGATAGGCGAGGAGATGCTTTCTGACCTTAAGTCAGGTACCTATGGACAGCATGCTTCAAACCTCGGCGGGGTCCTTGCGTATGAGCTTGCGAAGGAGACAGGAAAGGAAGCTTTCATAGCGGACCCTGTTGTGGTCGATGAGCTGCAGGAGGTCGCAAGGATTTCAGGAATGCCTGAAATCAAGAGGAGGAGCATATTCCATGCCCTCAACCAGAAGGCTGTAGCAAAGAGATATGCCAAGGAGACCGGCAGGGAATACGAAAGCCTGGACCTCATCGTCTGCCACATGGGTGGAGGTATATCTACCGGAGCTCATCACAGGGGAAGGGTAATAGATGTCAACAACGCACTGGATGGTGAAGGCGCATTTTCACCTGAAAGAAGCGGAGGACTGCCGGCAGGTCAGCTGGTTGACATGTGCTTCTCAGGTATGTACACCCAGCAGGAGATAAGGAAGAAGATAACAGGAAGAGGCGGACTTGTGGCCTATCTTGGGACTAATGATGCGAGGGCTGTGGATAATCTTGCACAGTCAGGTGACAGGCAGGCGAGACTTATTTTCGATGCCATGGCGTACCAGGTATCGAAGGATATAGCAGCAAATGCAGCAGTCCTTAAGGGAAGGGTCGATGCAATAATCCTTACCGGCGGCATAGCCTGGTCGAAGAGCATCGTTGAGATGATAAGGCAAAGTGTTGGCTTCATAGCTGAGGTTGTGGTATATCCCGGAGAGGATGAGCTTCTTGCACTCTCGGAAGCGGCCATAAGGGTCCTGAATGGTGAAGAAGAGGCAAAGACATATTGATTTTATTGGCGGGACACTTGTCCCGCCTTTTAATACAAAAAAATTATATTTTGATGAAAATGTTATTTTCCAATCTAATATTCGGAAGTTAATAGAAAAGTAACCATAATTTTATCAAATAACAGATTTTGAGAATCGCAGCACATAAAATCGCAGGTATTTTATGCTATTCATAATAAATATAAAAATTGGTCTTTGTAACCGTTTTAATGTAAAATTATAGGTGGAAAACATCCGGATTCCGGATAAATATAAAAAAGGGTTGAAGAACTTGGAAAAGCTTATAATCATAACCGGGCATTTCGGCAGCGGCAAGTCAGAGATAGCCATGAACCTGTCTAAGAAGCTCAGGAAGGAAGGGGAAAAGGTAGTACTTGTCGACATCGACATCGTGAACCCGTACTTCTGCATAAGGGATTTCAGGGATGAGCTGCAGGCGGAAGGGATCGAGCTGGTATCTGCCAGTCCGCACCTTTCAAATGCAGAGCTCATGGTAGTTCCGCGTCAGGTGTCTGGAGCCTTCTACAGGGAGGATTCCTGCGTCATCATGGATATTGGCGGAGACGACATGGGGGCGATAGTCCTTGGTCAGTACAATGCGCACGTTAAGGACAAGCCATATGAGATGTACTTCGTGGTAAATACTTTGAGACCTCTTACGTCTGACGGAAGGTCGGTCATGGAGTTCATGGAAAGCATAGAGAGAAGCTCAAGGCTGAAGGTGACGAAGCTCATATCAAATACCAACATGTCCTACGAGACCACAGCCGAGGATATCATATCCGGTGAAGAGAAGGTATTTGAGATATCGGAAGCAACGGGATTGCCGGTTGCCTACACTGTGGTGAGAAGAGACCTGGTTGACGAGGTAAAAGGAAGGATAAAGGGCGAGATCCTGCCCATAGACATTTACATGAAGCCGCCATGGCGATAATTAGGGAGGAGAGCAAATGCCAAAAGTAGTGTTCAGGGAAGAAAGGTGCAAGAGCTGCGGCCAGTGCGTAATAGCTTGTCCTGTGAAGATAATATCCTTCACGGAGAGAATCAACGAGAAGGGCTACAGACCGGCGGGGATACCGGAGGAGCTCATGGAGAAGTGCATAGGCTGCACATCTTGTGGAAGAATGTGTCCTGATCTTTGTATCACAGTGTATAAATAGGGGGTGGGGAAATTGAGCGAGAAGGTTCTCATGAAAGGGAATGAAGCAATCGGGGAAGCTGCCATCAGGGCAAACTGCAAGTGCTTCTTCGGATATCCGATAACTCCGCAGACTGAGGTCGCGGCGTACATGGCAAGGAAGATGCCTCTTCTTGGAAGGGTATTCCTGCAGGCTGAGAGCGAGGTCTCGGCCATAAACATGGTCTACGGTGCGGCAGGTACCGGAGTAAGGTGCATGACGAGCTCGTCTTCACCAGGAATAAGCCTCAAGGCTGAAGGTATATCGTATCTGGCGGGAGCGGAGCTCCCATGCCTCATCATAAACATAGTGAGAGGCGGTCCGGGACTTGGAAGTATACAGCCCGCACAGTCGGACTATTTCCAGGCGACCAAGGGCGGCGGACACGGCGACTACAATATGCCTGTATATGCACCGGCGTCGATCCAGGAGATGGTAGACCTTATCCAGGAAGCTTTTGATGTTGCTGATGAGTACAAGTCCCCTGTAATGGTAATGGGTGACGGTATGCTTGGCCAGATGATGGAGCCTGTTGAATTCAAAGAGAGGACTACCACAAGAGTACTTCCTGAAAAGACATGGGCTGCAAATGGCAGGAATGGCAGGGCAACCCATAATGTGGTCAATTCCCTGTATCTCAAGTCTGAGGAGCTCGAAGTCCACAACCATCATCTCCAGGCTAAGTTCAAAAAGATGAAGGAGAACGAGACAAGGTACGAGTCGTTCAACACAGAGAATGCGGACCTAATCATGGTTGCTTATGGCACCACTGCAAGGATATGCAAGAATGTAATAAAGATGGCCAAGGAAGAAGGACTGAACCTTGGACTGATAAGACCAATAACTCTCTGGCCCTTCCCGGTTAAGGCTTTCACCGAGACAGTGAAGGACGTGAAGTACGGATACTTAAGCGTTGAGATGAGCGAAGGCCAGATGGTAGAGGACGTAAGGCTCTCTGTNNCCGAAGGACATCATGAAAAAAGTAAGAGAAATAACGGGGAGGGGATAACATGGAAAACCAGGAAATGAAGGTGCTTTTCAAGCCGACAACCGGCATGCTCGATGTTCCCACCCATTATTGCCCGGGCTGTACCCATGGAATCATCCACAGGCTTGTGGGTGAGGTCCTTGAGGAGCTTGACATCATTGACAAGACAATCGGAGTCGCTCCTGTAGGATGCTCGGTACTTGCTTACGACTACTTCGCCTGCGACATGTTCGAGGCTGCCCACGGAAGGGCACCGGCTGTCGCTACAGGAATAAAGCGGGCAAATCCGGACAAGATCGTGTTCACCTACCAGGGTGATGGAGACCTTGCTGCAATAGGAACTGCTGAGGCAGTGCATATAGCTGCGAGAGGCGAGAAGATAGTCACCATATTCGTCAATAACTGCATTTATGGAATGACAGGCGGACAGATGGCACCTACCACCCTTCCAGGTCAGGTCACTGAGACCTCTCCATATGGAAGGGATGTAAAGACTCAGGGATTCCCCATTAGGTTCTCTGAGATGGTAGCTCAGCTTGACGGAGCCTACTATGTCGAGAGAGTATCTGTAGATAAGGTGGCTGCTGTCGCAAAGGCTAAGAAGGCCATAAAGAAGGCATTCGAGAATGTCATTGCAGGCAAGGGCTTTAACCTGATTGAAGTACTTTCAATATGTCCGACCAACTGGGGTCTCAGCACTGAAGAGAGCCTCAAGTGGCTGAGGGAGAACATGATCCCATACTATCCTCTTGGCGTTGTAAAGGATATGGATGCAGTCAAGGAGGTTGAAGCGAAATGACCTATGAGATACTTTTCGCCGGCTTCGGCGGTCAGGGTATAATGTCCATGGGAAAGTTCCTTGCTTATGGCGGAATGGATGACGGACTGCATGTGTCATGGTGTCCTTCCTACGGTCCTGAGATGAGGGGAGGAACAGCCAACTGTTCGGTAATCCTCTCTGACGACGACATCGGAGCCCCTGTAATCACAGAACCGGATGTCCTTGTAGTCATGAACAGGCCTTCTCTGGACAAGTTCGAGCATATCGTAAAGCCCGGTGGCCTGATAATCGTAGACAGTGACCTGGTCAACAGGAGCGTTGAAAGGAAGGATGTCACTGAAATAAGGATACCTTCACAAACCATCGCTGCTGAAATAGGAGCAAAGACCATCGCAAACATGATCCTCCTTGGAGCTGTTGTAGAGAAGATAGGTGTAATCCCAATGGATGTCCTTCTCGCTTCACTTAAGGAGCATGGCAAGGAATCATTCTTCGAGATGAACAAGCTGGCCATAGAAAAAGGAATAGAGGCTGTAAGGAAGGAACTCGTTACAGCGTAATGCAAAAGGAAGCCTCGCGGCTTCCTTTTTTGAGGGTTAGTTCACTTAATGCTGTACTTTACGAATAGTGGAGCAATCCCAATGACAAGAATAACCCAAAGTATATAGAGGGCTGTTTCAAGCTCTATCCTGAGATCCAATATCGGATTAAAGACAAGCAGCATAGGCATTGCCGTAGTGAAAAGGACCAATCCGATCCTGGACAGGGAGCTAATCTCATGGGTGCTGCTGCAGCTTGAACAGCTTATAGGCTTGTACCCCCAGAGTAAAGACTTCTGTATGGCTTTCCACGTGAACTGCGTGGAGCATTTCTGGCATTTTTGCATAGTTTAACCTCCGCAATAATAATGTAATATAATGGATTACCAAATATTAACACCTGTATATGATTATAATGCATATGAGAAAATAGTCCATTTGAAATTAGTTTGAGATAGCGTAAAAAACTATTTACAACGTAACAATGTTATGTTACATTGTTCTTGAGAGGTGAGGACAATGGAAGATCTCATATCAAAGAAGGAGCTGTTGGAGCTTACTGGAATCTCCTATGGCCAGCTATACAGGTGGAAGAGGAAGAATCTCATACCTGAGGACTGGTTCATCAAGAAATCAAGCTTTACCGGGCAGGAGACTTTCTTTTTGAAGGACAGGATACTGGAGAGGGTAAAGCAGATAATGGAGATGAAGGATGATGTGTCTCTTGATGATCTGGCTGAAAGGTTCTCTCCCAGCATGCCGGAAGAGATGGTAATAAGTGGTCAGGATATAGCGCTACGGAACATTGTTTCAAAAGATATACTGGCATTGTATACAAACATGTACCAGGGAAAGAAGGAATTCACATTCCAGGACCTCCTGTACATGGAGATGGTATCGGAGCTGATAGAAAAGAGGAACCTTTCTCTTGAGGATGCTGAGAAAGCCATAAGAATAGTTTCTGAGAACTATGGTGAGCTGAAGGATAAGGACCCTGCAATAAGCATATTCAGGAAGCTGGGTGTGACCATGGTGTTCCT
>DIWI01000023.1 GCA_002428415.1 Clostridiaceae bacterium UBA6110 | reverse complement strand
GTGGAAGTTACTTTTTCAATTGACCATTCTGTCATGTTAGGTAGTTGAAAAAGTAAATTCAAGCCTTAAAAAGGTCAAACAAGTGCTTTAGTAGAACATATAATAATGGAAATTCCCGTAATCGCCAACAGACATTTTATATAACTATATTAACTTACAGCACAACATCTACCTCAAGTTCGACCAAAACCGCACCTGATATACCTAAAAATATATATGATTGACAAAAAAGTTCACAACGAAAAACGGAGCATGAGCGAGCAAGGGCAAGTTTGAGGAAGTATCAGACAGCCACATGCTCGTTATCTGGTTTTTCAGTTAATTCATAATTTGCCCTGGAAACCCGCATATCATATAATACATACAAGAAGAAGTTCTAATACAATTCGAGAATAGAACATTTTGAAAATGGCTGGCATTGAAAAACCTGCGGTAAGACAAAACCAACTAACCAAACCAACTAACCAAACCAAACCAAACCAGATGATCAAGACCATCAGACCAAGATGACTAAACCACTATTACAAGATGACCAAAAACCATCAAGAAAGTGACATTTAACCATCAAGAAAAGATGACCTAAACCATCAAGACCTACCAGATACCGCACGTGTTAGACATACGAACCTTGAGAAAGCAAGTATGTTGCAAATGCACAGAAGATTCAAGATACTGTAGCAGGACATCTTCAATGGTTAACCAAAACTGCACCTCCTGAGATAACAAAAGGCACAAGTTGTCATATGTGTTGAACGCTCAGAAGCTGTAACAGAGGTAACCGAAAAGAAAGGAGTGTACATTGATTAGTACACTAAATACCATACCAAGGCTGGGATGAATTCCTACTATCAGGACCGATGTGGTTATGATAAGCATAAAGAATTCATCTCAGCTGTTTTTATTTGAGAATAAATCCCATTGATATTCCACGAAAAATAAAATATCCTTAACCCATAGGGAATCACTCGCCTGCAAGGCACAAGGAGGATCTTATGGCAAAGACTAAGAAGATTCCGGATATCAGAGGATACCTGGTTAAGGTATTGAACGGAATGGCCCTCGGGTTATTTTCATCACTTCTCATAGGACTCATAGTCTCCCAGATCGGAAAGATACTGGGAATACCTTTCATGGTAAATTTCGGGACCATCGCTCAAGATCTGATGGGTCCGGCAATAGGTGTAGCCGTTGCCTACAGTGTAGGTGCTCCACCGTTAGGCATCTTCGCTTCTGCAGTAACAGGCGCCATAGGCGCAGGAACTGTGCGATTCGTAGATGGAGCAGCCCTGATCAGGATAGGTGAACCTGTAGGCGCATTCGTAGCAGCCCTTGCAGGAGCAGAGCTTTCTAAGAGGATAGCTGGCAAGACAAAGGTGGACATAGTCCTCGTTCCGCTTTCAGTCATAGTAGCTGGAGGACTCATAGGTAACTATATCGCTCCATATATTGCATCGTTCATGACCTTTGTGGGCAATCTTGTGAACCTTGCAACAGAGCTTCAGCCCATACCCATGGGCATACTTGTATCAACAATAATGGGAATAGTCCTGACACTGCCAATCAGCTCAGCAGCCCTTGCGGTGTCTTTAGGTCTCTCGGGCATAGCGGCAGGAGCAAGCACCGTAGGCTGCGCATGCCAGATGGTGGGGTTCGCGGTAGCCTCCTTCAGGGAGAACGGCATAGGCGGACTTATATCCCAGGGACTCGGCACATCCATGCTTCAGATCCCGAACATAATAAAAAATCCGAAGATATGGATACCTCCTACACTGTCCGCGGCGATACTCGGACCTGTAGCAAGCTATGTATTCAAGATGGAGGGAACTAAGCTTGGTGCCGGTATGGGAACCTCAGGGCTTGTAGGACAGTTCGCGACAATCGATGCAATGGGGTCAAGCTCCAGGACACTCATGCTTATCGCACTCTTGCACTTCATACTTCCTGCACTGCTTACGCTCATTTTCTCTGAGATAATGAGAAAAAAGGGCCATATCAAACCAGGAGACATGAAGCTGGGATAGAATGAAAGGAGCCCATGGCACACGCCATAGGCTCCTTTCATCTTTTCATCTTCTTGATCTTCTTCCCTACCCTGTCCTTGTATCTTACGAGATAGTCAGTTACAGTCTGGATATTACAGTTGTTTTCGGCAATTGCCGGCTTTATCTTTCCAATATCCTCACTGGCTTCCAGGACATAGTCATATAGCGGGGCTACATAAAGGCCTGTAAGAACCAGGAAATTCTTCATTGCATTCTGCAGATGAATTCCTTCATCCTGTATCCTCGAAGCTGCTTCATCCACAATCTTCCTTATCTCATCCAGGTCGAAAGCCTCATCCTCCATGAATGAGAACATCGTAGAGAACGTCCCGTAGCCTGCGCATGCAGTCATCTCATCATCGCTTCGTATCCATTTCCTGGCGGCTTCAAGACCATGTGCTGACTTTGCTGCGACCACAGGCACACACCTTTCAGACAGCATGCTCCAGTATGCCTTTGAAACCCACATATCCAGAGTCTCCATATCCATTTTGGATGCATCGGCAATCTGTCCAGCAAGATACATGGCGTCTGAGTTGCCTGTGTCATAAAGCTTGAGTGCAAGCTCGTGGTCCTTTTTAGTCTTCTTTATGATCTCCTTCAGGTCCCCTGTCTTAACACCAAAGAGAGGCTCCCTGGCACCATGTGAGAAATAGATCTTCCTGGTGGCTTCATTTCCCTTGGATTTCAGATATTCCATGACCTCATTAAATTCCATGATCGTCTCCTATATCAGCTGTGCAGCGTATCCAATGAGACCGCCTGCAACTATCAGCCATGCAGAATTAAGCTTAGTCTTCATAAGCACTGCAAAGGATGCTGCAAAAAGCGCTATCGTGAGCGGATCCACTATGGACTCCATTCCGAGCTTCAGAGTAACCGAAGCCATGAGACCCATGGAAGCTATATTCACTCCATCAAGTATGGCAGAAAAGACTTTAGAAGACCTCAGCTTAGGAATCACAGGATTGAGAAGCCAAACTAGAAGGAACGATGGCAGGAATATGCCTATTGTCCCTGCTATGGCTCCTGGTATTCCCTGTATAAGGTATCCTACGAATGTTGCCGTGGTAAACACCGGACCCGGAGTGAACTGCCCTACAGCAACAGCATCAAGCAGCTGCTGGCTGGTTATGACACCAAACCTGTCGACGAACTCAGACCTGAGGAATGCAATAAGTACATATCCGCTTCCATAGAGCACTGAGCCTATCTTAAGGAATGTGAGGAATATTCCTGAAACTTCCATATTGCCCTGCGGCTTTGGTAAGGCTGCCGTAATGCTTGCAAGAGGCATATACCACAGGGAGAATAGCTTTCCCTTCAAAAGGCTGCCGTTCTTTATGATAAGCATAGCAACTCCTGCCATTAGCAGGAGAGGAATCTCCTTCACTCCGTATAGTGAAAGAACAACAACCACTACTGCGAAAACAGCAGCGAGCCACCCCTTGATAACCGACTTCCCCAGCCTGTAAAGGGCCTGGAGTATTATCGCCATGATTACAGCCTTGATTCCATAAAGAGCACCTGTAAGCTCTGGAAGCGAGCCATATGACACATACATCCAGGCGAAAAAGAGTACTATGAGCATTGCAGGAAGTATGAAGGATGTTCCCGCGATAAATAGACCTGCAAGCCCTCCCCTGTCAAATCCCAAATGTATGGCAAGCTCAGTCGAATTAGGCCCTGGTATAAGATTAGTGGCTCCAATGAGATCCATGAATTTCTCCCTGGAAAGCCACTTTCTCTTCTTGACGATTTCATCATCCATCATTGCTGTATGAGCCGCAGGACCGCCGAATGCTGTCACTCCAAGCTTCAGGAACACCTTGAATATTTCCTTCAGCCTCTCTTTTTTCTCTTCAGGGGGAAGATCCCTGTATCTTATCTCATTCAAATCTTTTTCCATAATAACCTCCAAAGTTTGCAACATTTACTGTTCTTACCATTATACATAGAGGAAGATGTATGTGGTATTAATTACCATATTGTTTTCCAAAAATTAACGAATAGGCCACTGAAATTAACATTGCATACCTGTATTAACCCATGCTAATATCTTTACATGGGAATGAACGTCTCCCTTGGCTAATGCCAGAACCGCATCTATATGCTGATGACTTCTGCGATCTCTGATCCAGAACCATCGGCTTTTTTATTTGAAGGAGGGCTCTATGCTTACATCTATCGCACTTATACTGCTTATAGGCTTCACACTTAGCGGAATCCTCGGAAAACTTGGCCTGCCAGGGCTGCTCGGCATGGTTGCAACCGGAATAATCCTTGGACCATACGGACTCGATCTGATCTCACCTGAGATCCTTGATATCTCCGCTGAGCTGAG
>DIWI01000105.1:266-13351 GCA_002428415.1 Clostridiaceae bacterium UBA6110 | reverse complement strand
AACATTTGAATAATGCAAACAATTATTCATTACATTGTGGTGATCATTACGTGATATATGCCAATGCTCTAAGTTCGGTTTATTTCTTGACTACGCTTGCTAACTCACGACTTAAGTCACGAGTTTGCGCAAGCTTTTAATCAAAAAGGATACGAAGAGCATATTCAGGTAGGGGGTGCTCATTTGTCACAGATAACCATATCAGGCCTGACCTTCGCCTATGAGGGCAGCTATGACAACATATTCGAGAACGTCGACCTTCAGCTCGATACTGACTGGAGGCTTGGCCTTACAGGCAGGAACGGAAGGGGAAAGACTACCTTCCTAAGGCTCCTCCAGGGCCTTTATGAATACTCCGGAAGCATATCGTCCAGTGTCTCATTCGAGTATTTTCCATATGTTGTGGAGAATACGGAGCAAATGACGCTGGATGTGGTAAATGGCATAAACCCGGACTTTTCACACTGGGAGCTGATGAGGGAGCTGAACCTTCTCTCGGTTAATGAAGATGTCCTATACAGGCCATTTTCCACCCTAAGCAGCGGAGAGCATACAAAAGTTCTCCTCGCTGCCATGTTCCTGAAGGAAACAAGCTTCCTTCTCATAGACGAGCCAACCGACCATCTGGACCTGGAAGGAAGGAAAATTGTAAGCAGATATCTGTCATCCAAGAAGGGCTTCATAATTGTGTCACACGACAGGGCATTCCTGGACAATTGCATTGACCATATACTTTCCATAAACAGGACAGGCTTCGAGCTAAGGAAGGGTAATTTCACAACCTGGTGGAACGAAAAGGAAATCAGGGACAGGAACGAGGCAGATGATAACGAAAGGCTGAAGAAGGAGATCGGAAGGCTTAAGGACGCAGCAAGACGCACTTCTGACTGGTCGGACAAGGTGGAGAAGACTAAAATCGGAACCAGGAATTCAGGTTCAAAGCCTGACAAGGGCTACATAGGCCACAAGGCAGCCAAGATGATGAAGCGGTCCAAGTCAATCGAAGCAAGGAAGAATTCTGAAATCGAAGAAAAGTCAAAGCTGTTCAGGGACACTGAAAGGACATATCCTCTGAAGATATCCCAGCTTGACTTCCATTCGGAAAGGCTCGCAAGCCTTGAGGACGTATCGATAAGCTATGGCGACAGGACGATCCTGTCAGGTATTTCATTTGAGATAAAAACCGGAGACAGGATAGCCCTGATCGGCAGGAACGGCTCGGGAAAATCAAGCCTCCTGAAGCTTATATGCGGGGAGGACATAAGATACAGAGGATCACTCTGGAAGGGAGCAGACCTGAAGGTCTCCTTCGTCTCCCAGGACACCTCTCATCTCCATGGAAGCATCAGGGACTACTGCATCCTAAAGGACATAGACGAAGCCCTCTTCAGGGCAATCCTTCAGAAGCTCGGCTTCGAAAAGGCACAGTTTGAAAAGGATATTGAGGACTGCTCCAGCGGGCAGAAGAAGAAGGTCCTCATTGCAGGCAGCCTCTGTGAGAAGGCGCATCTCCATGTGTGGGATGAGCCCCTTAACTTCATAGATGTATTTTCAAGGATCCAGATCGAGCGTCTTCTTCTCGAATATCAGCCGACTATAATATTCGTTGAGCATGACAGCGCATTTTGTGATGCTGTAGCCACAAGGACAATAAGCCTGACTTGAATATTTTGGTGAAATTACAAAACCGGCAGGTATGCCGGTTTTGTAATCTATTGCATCAGCTCAGTATCTTTACCCTGTCAGCAACTGGCATGATGTTCCTATCTCCAGGCTGTGCCTCCACGCTTCCGAAAGGCATCTGGGACATGAGCTTGTAGGAATCAGGTATCCCGAAGGTCTTCCTGACCTCTTCATCGATCAATGGATTGTAGTGCTGAAGTGACGCTCCAAGCCCTTCTGCAGTAAGTCCTGCCCAGACAGTGTACTGGAGCATGCCCGATGACTGATACGACCATGGGACGAAATTGTCCTTGTAAAGCTCGAACTGCTTCTCAAGTCCTCTGACCACCTCAGTGTCCTCATAGAAAAGAACTGTTCCGAGTCCTGCTGCGAATGAATCGATCTTGTAACTGGTTGCCTGGAACGCGTTCTCAGGGACTACCTTCCTGAGTGTCTCCTTTACTATGCTCCAGAGCTTCGTGTGGTTTTCATCAAACAGCACAACAACCCTTCCGCTCTGAGAGTTCATTGCTGTAGGTGAGTACAGCATGGCATCCTCTACGATTGCCTTTATCCTTTCCTTTGCAACTACGTCCCTTGCACCTATGTTGTAGAATGACCTTCTGGCTTTCATGATTTCATTGAAGTTGTTCATTTTCTTCCTCCTGTTATTAACCTAGTTTTTTATCTCTTGCGCCTTCAAGGACTTTCCTGAAGCTTTCAGGGCTCTGGGCGCCGCTTAGTGCGTATTTTCCATCGATTACGAAGAATGGCACGCCGGTAATACCGTAATCCCTTGCATCCTTCTGGTCTTTTTTCACGTCAGAAGAATACCCGCTTCCGTCTAAGACATCAATAGCCTCATCATTCGGAATGCCTGCTTCTTTAGCAATCGCAAGAAGTACATCCCTTGAAGAAATGTCCAGTCCGTCCACGAAGTACGAACGGTACATGGCTTCAGTGAATCTTGCTCCCATTCCCTTCTTCTTTGCGAGATGTCCAAGCCTGTGTGCATCGAAGGTGCTCACATGGAACAGCTCTTCTGTGAAATTAAGGCCGTCCCTTTTTGCCATCATTGCCACCTGCCTGATCCTGTCCCTGGCCTCTTCCTGGGATATCCCGTACTTTTCAGCAAGGCTTATGTAATATGGACTGCTTTCGCCTGATTTCGCATCAGGGTCTAGCTGGAAGCTTCTGTATACTATCTTGGCTTCGTCCTTGAGACCAGTTTCCTCAAGCGCCTTCATCAGCCTTGTGGAACCTATGTAACAGAACGGGCACACATAATCAGCCCAAATATCTATCCTCAAGTTCATCTCTCCTTCACGGCTCTGTTCTTTGCCGTAATCCAATAATACCATAGATTTTATACAATTTCATCGCATATTATCAAATATGGCATTTTAATACTAGTTAGTACTAAAATCAATCAAGACCTCAATGATTATACGGGACTCTTTGCAAATCTGATAATTTTTATTAATTTTCAGGAGATAAGTCACAGAAATCCCGGTAATATATTGTTATTTTATCATTATCCACAGAATCTATTGTTAATTTCTGTCAATCACGATGATGCAAAAAAATAATAAAGCAGAAGCGACCTTGATTGGCCTCTTCCGCTTTATCTATTGTATTTCCTGCTGTGATTTTATATGAGAGACTCTATTCCTGCCATTATCTTTGCCATCACTTCTTCATAGCTATTCCAGAGGGTCTTGATGTCATCTGCTGTAGCATCGTCAATATGTATGCCTGCTATGACCACAACCTGACAGCAGAACTTTGCTGCAAGCTGAAGTGCCGCTGACCTTGCCAGCTCATCCTCCTTGTGTCCCGTTACACAGATGACGCTTGCTGAAGCTGATGTCCTTTCCTTGTCGGCAAGGCTCATCCTTGGTGATGCCAATGCAACTGCTCCAATATGAGGTGTATCCCCTCCGCATATTGCAACGGAAATATCCCTGCCGCATATCAAGACTGCAGCTTCAATCCTGTAGACCCCTTCTCCTGCTTCAAAGCTTTGCTGCTTCATCGTCAGTCGCTCCTTCCCAGGGTATGAATTTCGTGTGTCTCATCCCGAACTGCATGAGTATCTTGCCCACCACATGGTTTATCTGGTCATCCAGAGACTGCGGGTTGTTATAGAATGTGAGCATCGGAGGTACGATTGTGCACCCTATGTCCGCTGCCTCCTTCATGTTTCTCAGGTGAACCTTGCCCATGGGCATCTCCCTCGGCACAAGCACTACCCTCCTGTTCTCCTTGAGGCAAACATCCACCGACCTCACGAGAAGGTTTGAGGCATACCCGGCGCTTATGGCAGCCAGTGTCTTCATGCTGCATGGTACGACAATCATGCCGTCAGTCACAAAAGAACCGCTCGATATGGATGCTGCAAGATTCTTGTTGCTGTGTACCACGTCTGCGATTTCAGTCAGCCTTGAAATGGGCATGTCGGTTTCAAGCTCCCAGGTAGTCACTGCTCCCTTGGAAATTACGAGATGAACCTCGCAACCCTCCTGCTGCTTCAATGCCTTCATCAGATAGTAGCCCATGACCACTCCGCTGGCTCCTGATATTCCTACTATTATCCTCATTCAAACCATCCTTTCAAGATTGTCAGCCATTTCTCCTAGTATAGTCCCAAAAGTATCCACCAGGGAACTTCTACAGCCACGGTTATAAGAAATACCGCTGCAGTTAGAGGAATGCCGAGCCTCATCGTCTCTTTCTGCGAATACATACCATTTTCTTCACCCTGTCCCACCAGCATGTTAAGATGCTGGAAAGGAAATACGTAGTGTACTGCGATAGCAGTATACACAAGAAACGTAGGTATCAGTGGATTGATTCCCATTGGAAGTGTGAAGGCAAGAAGCGCAGGAATCGCGACACCCATTACAGCTATTACACTTCCAAGTACCATATGTATGCCTATAGATATCGCAGCTATCAACGCAGCCAGTACGAAAGGATTTGCAGGCACACTGGATGGAAGAATCGTATCAGCTATCCAGGAATTCATTCCGGTAGCACCTCCTACCTTTCCTATCGCCATTGCTGCTGTGAGGAAAAGAAGAACATGTACCGGAACCTCTGACCATGACTTTGGAGTCAGGACCTCTCCCACCAGTGGCAGGCTCATCATCATGGCTATTATGAGAGTAACCCATCCGATGTTCACACCATGCCAGGAGTCTGTCATCCAGAAGGTTACTGCTACTACAAGCCATAAGAGGGTCCTTTTTTCAATAACCTTTAGCTTACCCATTGCTGAAAGCTTTGCCCTTATCTCATCCTTGTTCATCGTTACCTTCTTTGAAGGCTTGAAAAGCACCAGAATCAGAATGCATGTCAAAATGCTTGCAGCGATTGCTGGTATTCCCATGTATTTAAACCAGTCGAACCAGCCCACAGTTACTCCAGAAGCCTGGACTGCAAGTGGATTTATGACGCTGTCACCGGTAAGGAATATGAGTGAAACAGGTACGGATGCTGCAAATACTGAGAATCCTATCTTTACGGCATCTTCCCTTGGAAGGTTCGCGCTTCTTATAACCACGGACATTACCGACATGATCAGGAAAGCCCTTGGCCAAGGATGAGGTATCAGAATGCTTAAAATGAACGTAAGCACAAAAGTGGATATTATGATGCTGTTGTATGAGTCCACAAATTTTATTATGAACGCATATGCTATCCTCTCGCCAAGGCCCGATGATTTAACAGCTCCTGCAATCAGATATGCTCCTATCACCAGATACATGGTAGGCCCTGTCCATGATGCAAATACAGTTCCTGATGGTGCACAGCCTGTAACGATAAGAAGTCCGAGATATAGTCCTGATGTGTATCCAGATTGCGCTATCTGGAAAGCCCAGAACACAACTGTCATAAGCGTCAGTCCCAGAGTCATCCTGCCTTCGTAAGTGAGCCCGTCAATCGGCAAAATGGCTATGGTTGCGGCAATCCCCAAGCCAAGTAAAAGCCCCAGTTTTTTCTTGTCCATCATTCATCCACCCTATAGTTCATTATTCGTATAACCTGACTAATATTTAATCAATCTTCATCAATTCATTCAAACGGTCAGGAAAGCGTCATCATGTCTCCCGCAAAAAGGAAGTCCTGAAAGTGTATATATTTACCCTATATTATTTTTTTATGCTGTTAACGTTTATATTAAACCAAATCTCTCCCCTCATTAGCAATTCAGTTCTGGAATCCTCATATTCCAATTTGGAAACAGAGCAATGCTTCGAACTTATGATATTTTATCAGGACACAAGAAGAATTGCCTTAGAGTGTTCCCAACAGAGCTTAGCAGTAGTAAAATTAATACTTATAATGACAGATGAGGCGGGAATTAAGCATGACTTACAGCCAGATTCACTATTTTCTGACTATAGAAGGCAGCAGAAGCTTTTCACATGCAGCTGAAGAGCTGTTCATTTCGCAATCATCTCTTTCAAAGCAGATCAAGGCTTTGGAGGAAGAGCTTGGCGTTAAGCTTTTCATCAGGACCTCCTCAAGAGTCGATTTGACTCCTTCAGGAGAATATTTTCTCGAGTTTGCAAAAAAAACCAGGAATGACTATCTTGAGCTTGTCGACAAGCTGTCCACAATAGATGATACAAAGACAAGCCGCGTTAAAGTAGGAACTCTTCCCTTTCTTGCGCAGTACAATCTGCTCGGCATGATGGCAAGATTCCAGGAAGCAAATGACCGGATACATCTTGATATCCTTGAAAGGGAGCAGAAGGAAATTGTGTACATGCTCGACAACCATGTACTGGATGTGGCCATTGCCAGGACTGATTTCATGGATGTGGAAAAATACGAAATCAAGCCTCTCATGGATGACGCACTTGTCCTTGTGTGCTCATCTGGCCATCCACTTTCTAAGCTTGAAAATGTAAGCATGGACAAGTTGAAGGACGAAACCTTCATTCTTTTAGACCATAAATCCACAATAAACAGACTCTGTATGGATGCCTGCAGGAGGTCTGGCTTCACTCCGAACGTCAAGTACACTTTAAGCGGGCATGAGCTTCTTCTTACGATGGTATCATCGGGTCTTGGCATCACTCTTTTCCCAAGAAGACTGGTGATGAATGACGTAAGCCTTCAGCTTGCTGCAGTTGAGCTTAAGGAGCCATTGGTTTCAAGTGTTGCACTTATCAGGAGGAAGGATAAGAAGCCCAGCTTCGGTGCAGAAAGGTTCTTCACCTCATTCACCTCTTATGAGATAGTTCCCTCTCAGATAGATAATGCATAGGGAACCGGTTGTAAAACTGTAAATGAAAATAGATTTTAAAGGGTGCCAAATACCAGAGATTCTGGTTTTTGGCACCCTTTAATGACTATTCATTGCTTTTGGCAATTTCCTCCGCCAGCTCTTCAAGATAAGTCCATCTTTCTATCGCTTCCTCCAGCTCGGTTTCACAAATGGACTTCTGCTCCATCAGCCTGCCTAAGGCCTCGAAGTCCGCCGGATTGCTTTCCATTTCCTTTTCAAGCGAAGATATCTTTTCCTCAAGGGCTGCTATCCTGTCACCTATGCCCTCATATTCCTTCTGCTCCCTGTAGCTGAATTTCCTTGGCCTTTCCTTCCTGCGCTCTTCCTTTGTCACAGTCTGTGCTTCAGGAACCTCTTCTTCAATCTGCTCCAGCCTTTCAGAAAGGTCCGTATAGTTTCCCGGGTGCATTGTGATATTCCCGTTACCATCGAAATGTAGTATTCTCTGGGCCATGCGGTCAAGGAACCATCTGTCATGGGATACTGCAACAACGGCTCCGCTGAAGGTATCAAGGAAGTCCTCAAGGACCTCCAGTGTCATTGTATCCAGGTCATTTGTAGGCTCATCCAGAAGCAGAACATTTGGCTTCTCCATGAGTATCCTAAGAAGCATCAGCCTTCTCTTTTCGCCTCCGGAGAGCATGCTGATCGGTGTCCACTGGAATTCTGAAGGGAACATGAATGTCTCAAGAAGCTGTGACGCTGTCGACATGCCATCGGTGGTTTCTATGTTTTCCGCAGCGTCCCTTATATATTCAAGGACTCTCATGCTTTCATCCCTGAAGGTGTAGTCCTGGGTAAGATATCCTATCCTTACTGTCTCTCCTGTTTCCACCTTCCCGCTATCCGGTTCAATCGCACCTGCCATTATTGCAAGGAGCGTCGATTTCCCCAGCCCGTTCATCCCGACTATACCGACTCTGTCGTCGCGGAGCAGGTTGTATGAGAAACCGTGGAGAAGCTCGTTTCCATCGTATGCCTTGAATACTTCGTGTAGCTCGATCGTCTTTCCGCCAAGCCTTGATGACAGAGCCTTGATTTCAATGGATGACTGCTCAGGCCTTGAGTCTGACTGGGCCAGTTCCTCGAACCTTCCGATTCTGGCCTTCTGCTTGGTAGTCCGGGCCTTTGCACCCCTCCTCATCCACTCGAGCTCCTTCATGAAAAGCTTACGCCTTTTCCTGTCTCCTGCTTCAAGCAGCTCTTCCCTCTCAGCCTTCAGTTCAAGGAAGCTTGAGAAGTTTGCCTGCCAGGAAATTACTTCACCTCTGTCTATCTCAAGCATCCTGTCAGCTACTCTCTCCAAAAAGTACCTGTCATGGGTTACCATGAGGATCGCTCCCTTCCGGTTCTTGAGCATACCCTCAAGCCAGGAGACAGTCACATCATCTATATGGTTTGTCGGCTCATCCAGGATCAGAAGGTCACTTGGAAGGACCAGCGCCCTTGCCATTGCCACCCTTTTCTTCTGGCCTCCGGAAAGCTCCTTTGTCTTCTTGTAGAATTCAGTTATGCCGAGTCTTGTAAGGACAGCCTTGGCTTCTGATTCCAGACCCCATGCCCCCTCGTCATCCATCCTTCCAGCAAGCCTCATGACTTCATCATGCAGCACGCTGTCGTCAGGCGATTCATTTGAGCGCCCGACAGCCTCCTCGTATTCCCTTATTATCGAAAGGGAGCCTTCCCCGCTAAATATCGCAGAAATGACGGTATCCTCCGGGTTGAATTCAGGATCCTGCGGAAGCACTGAAATCCTCACTCCGTTCATATACACGATCCTGCCTGAATCGGTCGGAAGTTCTCCTGCTATGACCTTAAGAAGCGTTGACTTCCCTGTTCCGTTAATTCCTATTACTCCTATCTTGTCCCCTTCAGATATACCGAACGTGGCATCCCTGAACAGGACCTTCTCACCAAAGCTCTTGGATATGGATTCTGCTGCAAGTATATTCAATCTTCTGCACTCCTTGGATATGATCCTAAGTTTTTTTTAGATACAGTACATTCTACTACGAATTCTCTGTCATTGCACCAGAGTTTTAGGATTGGTATACTGTACATGGGGGTGGATAATGGATTTTCGTATCAAGAAGAAAAAGGAATATCTGATCTCAGGAATAGCATGGACAGTCCTTGCATTCCTTGTGCTTGCCTTTGTCGCCATTAGTGGTGATTCGCTTAAATGGTATGCGCTGATACCTCTTTCAGCAATTGAGTTTGCACTTGCTGTTTCAGCCTATACTGCATTCACAAGGAATGGCGGCGTATATCTGAGGCTTGAGGAGAAGGCGCTGAGGGTCATGTCATCAGTTTTCAGAAAACCGGCGATAGCCTATACAAACATCAGGCAGGTCAGGCAATTCAAGGACCAGGTCACGATTGTCCTCAAGGAAGGCAAGGATGTCAAAATCATGCTGGAGCCAATGGAGGAGACTGTACGAAGGGAATTTGTTAAGAGCCTCAAGGAAAAAGCAGGACTAAAGTAAGAAGAGCCGGATGGTCATCCGGCTCTTCTTCACTCATCCTTTTCAAAGAATTTCATCACGAAGCATATCTCATCATTTGAAACCTTAACTCCATATTTTCCGGCAAAGCCTGACAGGGCCTTTTCCACAATGTCGTACCTCTCCCAGTTCTCCGAAATATATTCATCCTTTCCTTCGAAAGGTGTAACCGGTTCTCCTGAGACCAGCCTGTCAACCATGCAGGCAATATGTATGATTACCCCCGGCAGCATGTCCGACGGTATAGCTGATTTAAGGTCCCTCCCCATATCTTTGATGAGGTCATGTACCTTGTAGTTGAGTCCGTCTTCCTTTATCGATACAAGCACATCCTTAAGCACCTGGTCCATATTGACGATCAGTGTCTTCAGGTCTATTTCAGCCTGAATCTCCTTTATTGCACTTAAGGACAGCACTTCCGTAAGAGAATATGACTTGATGTCCAACTCCACAGGTATTGATGATACCAAGCTTACTACCGGTCTCTCGGCATTTATCTTCATTACCTTGTTCATCAGGGATTCCCTGTCGATTGCATTTATCGCCATTATTTCAAAGAGGTTCTTGTTGTACTGGAGGTTCGATTTCAGGAAGCTCTTCATGACCTGTGAGCTGCCCTCTCCAGTCAGGCATGCGGTAAGGATAACGTACCTTGCTGCATGCTCGTCCTGCTGATAAAGTCCGGGAATCATGCTCTGCGGCGTTACCGCCAAAGTATCCCTGTAGATCTCGTCAAGACTTACGCCTGATATCGCCTTCCTTGTCGCATCCAGGACATGCAATGTTGATACAAGAGGAAGTGTCTTTATCCTGACACCGAACTCCTCCTCTATCTCAGGGCCGAAATTTGTCGGGCTTCCCATGTCCACCATAAGAAGATAGCCTTCTGTCGTGGGGTTCTCAGAAACATGCTTTTTCAGCCTTTCGAATATTACCTGAGGACTGACCTCTATGGCAGCATCTATCGGATGTGCCCAGCTTTCTCCCAGAAGCTTCGTAGCCACGTCAACCATGGAGCTTGCAGTGCTTCCTCCATGGGCGATGACAACTATCCTCACCCTGTCCTTGGTATTGATTGTCTCATCAGCCGGAAGCCAGAAAAGTGCCAGGAATGCCGCCTCATCCTCCAGTATCTCGAGACCTGTGCTTATCCTTATCATGTTAAGGCATTCGAGTGCCACAGCGAACTCTTCCGGATATTTCCTTTTGATGACCCTGACCTGGGGATTCTCGATCTGGGAGCCCTGGTTCACCCTCTGCAAAAGGGCGAACAGATGCAGTGCCAGTGCCACGAATGTGTTCCCGTTGTATTGTATCCCAAGGTTTGATATGGCATGGGAGTATATCTTGTCACTGATCTCCATAATATCTGACCCTACGATGTTAGCAAGGTTAGCCTTTGTCAGCCCGTCCTTGTTCTTCTCGATGTAGGTGCTGACGAATTCGGATATGTAGCCCTCCATAAGGGAGTCTATCTCCTTCTCCTCCACACCTCTTAGCTTAAGCTCACCTATTTTTCTCTCTATGAAATCATATATTGTGTTTTCCTTGGTTGTGAGGGATTGGACCCTGCTTCCATTCCCGAAATTGAAGCTGTCTATGTCATTCTCGAAGAGCCGGTTCCATATGTCCCTGTAGCCTCTTTCGTTGAACAGGCTTTCCTTGATATAGGGTGGGAGGTCTGCGCTCCAGAGCTCGACCTTCGATCTCTTTCCTGTCAGGAACTCCGCATAGGATTTCGCTGTGACAATCTGTATGTCGTTCTTCAGCTGTCCCACGTTCCCGGTGGTCTCATACATGAGCAGCGCCTTCATCAGGTTCATGGACACATGTATCTCATGGCCTATCCTTGCGGCCTCCTCCCTGAAGAAGGTCTTCACGAGTCCAAGCCTCTCATCTATTGCTCTCTCCTTCAGCGAAGGTATGCGGAGGGTCATGGGGATCCTTCTTGTGAAGGTCTTGAGAAGTGCTGAAGCGGGGTTTTCAGTCGTAGCTGTTATGATCAGGACATTGGATGTCCTGTCCTCCGGATCACCGACTCTCCTGAAGGTTCCCTTGTCAAGGAACACGAAGAGAGCCTCCTGACCTTCCGGTGGCAGCCTGTGCACTTCATCCAGGAACAGGATGCCATTGTCAGCCTTCTCGAGAAGACCTTCCCTGTCCTGGTCTGCGCCGGTGAATGCGCCCTTCTTTACTCCGAAAAGCTGGGCAGTAAGGAGCTGAGGGTTGTTGGCGTAATCTGCGCAGTTGAAGACAATGAACGGAGAGTTCTTCGACTTCACTCCTGATTCGACAGCATACTTGTACATAAGGGAAGCGAAGGTGGATTTTCCAACTCCAGTATCGCCGAGTATGATGCTGTGCATGCCTTTGGGTGGATACAGGATCGCAGCCTTTGCATGGTCAACCACCGTCTTAAGGCTGGGACTTTCCTTTCCCAACCGGTCCAGCTCGCTGGCGACACCATTGTGAAGACTGTTCACATTTATGCTGGCAATGAACTTCACTGGTCTCCCGGAAAGCTTCATGACCCTGCCTTCATCATACAGCCTGTTCAGGTCGAAGCTCACATTGGCCCTTGTAAGGCCTAAAGCTTCTGACAGCGTATTGGCATCCACACCGTCCTGGTTCTTGTATTCACAAAGTCTGGAATATACCTTATCTATCCTCTTCATATTAACCTCATCAAAAATTCATTCTTAGTCCATAATACATAGTGTTTTATATTGTTTCAAGTGTAGTATAATTGTTTTGAAGAGTTTTATCGTTTTCATTCGAAATCGATCATCAACAAAGAACACGTTCGGAGGTAGAATTTATGTTGAAAGTTGTATTGTTCTGTGCAGCCGGGATGTCGACAAGCATGCTTATAAGGAAAATGGAGGATGCGGCAAGGGCAATGAATCTTGAGCTGAAGGTAAGCGCCTATCCTGAGTCACAGCTCACAAAGTATGTTCCCACAGCTGACGTTGTGCTCATCGGTCCTCAGATCAGGTTCGCGCTCAAGAAGATTGCGGCAGAATGTGAGAAGTACAATATCCCCGTTGAGGTAATAACACCTCAGGACTATGGAATGATGAACGGAGCCAAGGTACTGGAACAGGCCATAAGGCTTACAACCAAGGAATAGCAGGCTCCAGAAGCATCATGACTCAAAATCGGTATCCAATGTTAAATTTAAGATATCTGAAATCAAAAGGAAACAAGGAGGTGAATGTATTGGAAGAACTCATAATGNNTGCAGATCATAATCGATTCCGGTGACGTAAGATACCATGCTTATGAAGCCCTTAGCCTTGCTAACGAGGGAAAATATGATGAGGCAAGAGAGAGCATAACAAAGGCCAATGAAGCCATGGAAAAGGCCCACGAGGCGCAGACTTCAGTCCTGTTCAAAGAGGCCAACGGGGAGAAGGTCGAGATTTCAGCCTTGTTCGTGCACAGCCAGGACCACCTGATGACGGCGATATCGGAAAAGAATCTAATTGGTCAGCTCATAGAGATGAGAAAATCCATCCAGGAACTCATCGACGCCAAGAATAACTAAAGGGAGGAACATCAAATGTTGAAAATCGTACTTCTATGCGCTGCAGGTATGTCCACAAGCATGCTTGTAAAGA
>DIWI01000105.1:0-190 GCA_002428415.1 Clostridiaceae bacterium UBA6110 | reverse complement strand
CACCTGCTGACTACGGCATGATGAACGGAGTCAAGGTGCTTGCATTAGCCGAAAAGATTGCAGCTGCAAAAAAATAATCAATCCATATTTTACGCAGCCGCTTAAAGGCTGCAGGAATAATCCAATTTCATTTACTCAAGACATCATGGCTTTCCTGAATTTTCATGTAATTGTTGCATGCGACAAAATT
>DIWI01000033.1 GCA_002428415.1 Clostridiaceae bacterium UBA6110 | reverse complement strand
AACATTAAGATGGTAAACAAGGGTGCATCCTGCAGAGTCTGCGTAGTCGAGGTGGAAGGAAGAAGAAACCTTGCACCTGCCTGCTCAACCCCTGTATTTGAGGGTATGGTGATCAAGACGGACAGCATGAGAGCCATCAAGTCCAGAAGGACCATGGTCGAGCTCCTCATATCTGACCATCCGAAGGATTGCCTTGTCTGCCTCAAGAACCAGGACTGCGAACTTCAGCAGCTGGCAGCAGACCTTGGCGTAAGGAACATCAGGTACAGCGGAGAGATGTCGACGTATCCTGTTGACGCCGCTTCAAAGGCAATATACAGGGACCTGTCGAAGTGCGTCCTTTGCAGAAGATGCGAAACCATGTGCAATGACGTCCAGACTGTCTATGCCCTCTCAGGAGTAGGCAGAGGATTTGATACTGTAGTAGGACCTGCGTTCAACGCACCTATGCACAAGACCGTATGCACATTCTGCGGACAGTGCGTCGCAGTCTGCCCCACCGGAGCCCTTGTCGAAGTCGACAACGTGCCTAAGGTATGGGACCTTCTTGAAAACAAGAAGAAGACCGTCGTTGTCCAGGTAGCCCCTGCCGTCAGAGTTGCCCTTGGCGAACTTTTCGGATTGGCACCCGGAACAATTGTCACAGGAAAGATGGTTTCTGCACTGAGGACACTCGGATTCGATTTCGTATTCGACACAGACTTCGCTGCGGACCTGACAATTATGGAAGAAGCTCATGAGCTGATTGAAAGAGTCACAGAAGGGACGAACCTGCCGATACTTACCTCCTGCTGTCCTGCATGGGTAAAGTTCTTCGAGCACCAGTTCCCGGACCTTCTGAACATACCTTCGACCTGCAAATCGCCACATGAGATGTTTGGTGCAATAACCAAGACATACCTGGCAAACAAGCTTGGATTAAAGAGAGAAGATATGGTAGTCGTTTCGGTAATGCCATGCGTTGCCAAAAAGTACGAGGCGGCAAGACCTGAGCTGGAGTCCAAGGGACTGCAGGATGTAGATGTTGTAATAACCACCAGAGAGCTTGGCAGAATGATCAAGGAAGCCGGAATAGACTTCCTGTCGCTGCATGATGAAGACTATGATGATCCGCTAGGAAGATCAACCGGTGCTGCAGTAATATTCGGAGCTACAGGCGGAGTAATCGAGGCTGCCTTAAGGACTGCTGCCGAGGTTATTACCGGGAAGCCGCTTGAAAACGTGGAGTTCATTGAAGTCAGAGGTATGCAGGGGCTTAGAGAAGCTAAGGTTGAAATCGGAGACCTGGGTCTTAACATCGCTGTTGCCCATGGCCTTGGAAATGCAAGGAAGCTTCTTGAAAGCATCAGGAAAGGCGAAAGCAAGTACCATGCAATAGAGATAATGGCATGTCCTGGAGGCTGCGTAGGCGGCGGCGGACAGCCTTACCACCATGGAGACCTCGAGATAATAAAGAAGAGGACCAGAGGAATTTACGAGATAGACAGGAGCATGGAAATCAGAAAGTCCCATGAGAATCCTGCCATCAAGGAAATTTACGAGAATTTCCTCGGAGAGCCTGGAAGTCATCTTGCACACGAGCTTCTTCATACGACATACTTCGAAAGAGGCAAATAGCATTTAAGAGGGTGAGATGTCTCACCAATGGTGAGATGTCTCAACATTGTTGAGATTTCTCACCCTCCCCTATCCATTAATATCGACTTTCCAAAACGAAGGATTTCAGATTTCCAACAAATCAAAAAGGCATGCCGCGGCATGCCTTTTCCAATAATATGCTAAATATTATGATGGCGGGAGTATTCGGGAAATGAACTACTCGTTCACTATTTCCTTGAGGTCCTTGCCTGCCTTGAATGCCGGCTGCTTGAATGCCGGTATCTGAATTTCCTCGTTTGTCTTTGGATTCCTTCCTACCCTTGCCTTTCTCTCCTTGACTTCGAAAGTTCCGAAGCCTGAAAGCTGTACCTTCTCTCCTGAGGAGAGTGCCTCGACTATGGTCTCAATGGCTGCCTTGAGGGCAAGCTCTGAATCCTTCTTTGTGAAAGCGGTCTTCTCCGCTATTTTAGCTACCAGGTCTGCTTTGTTCATTTTCAGTCCTCCTTAAAATATAAAACGCAAATACTATTATGCTTCAAATCAGCCGGAAAATCAAGTACCAAGGCTGTTTCTGCCTAATATTCAGGCTATTTTCCCGATTCGAGCTCCGAAATCAGTGTCTTCAGGTCGCTGTTCGTGAAGGAATACGTGGTGTTGCAGAAGTGGCAGACAAGTTGTTCATCTTTGCCATCATCACATATCTTCCTGAGCTCTTCCATTCCGATCGATATGAGGGCCTTCTCAACTGATGCCCTGGAACAGTCGCAGTAAAGGGCGGGAACCTTCTCCTCATGGATCTCAAGGCCCATGTCCTCGAAGATGTACAAGATGATGTCCTTTATTGATTTGCCGTCTGAAAGCATTGTAGTCAGGCTTGGTATCTCCTCCAGCCTGTACATTATTATGTCGGCTATATGCTCGTTAGCGCCTGGCATCATCTGTATCATGAAGCCACCTGCCTTTTTGACCGATCCGTCGGTGTCAACAAGGACGCCGAGGGATACAGCTGATGGCAGCTGCTCTGATGTTGTGTAGTAATACGCCAGGTCCTCTGCGATTTCTCCGGTGTATATAGGAACTGAGCTTACATAAGGATCTTTGAGTCCCTGATCCATAATGACCGTAAGGTTCCCCTCTTTTCCGACAAGGCCGCCTACATCAAGCTTTCCTTTTTGATTCAGCGGCAGGTCAGCCTCAGGATCGACAATGTACCCTTTTACCAATCCATTGGTTCTTCCTGTGACGAGTATCCCTCTTGCAGGACCTCCACCGTCAATCTGCAGAGTTATTGAATCCTCCCGGTTCTTAAGCATAGAGCCCATTATCGATCCGGCAGTCAGCATCCTTCCGAAAGCAGCAGTTGCAGTGGGACTTGTTCCGTGTACCCTTGCAGCTTCGCTTACCATGTCTGTAGTTTCAGCAGCTATAATCCTGACGTCCCCGTTCTGGGCCATCGCCTTGATCATTATATCCATTGTTATTTCCTCCGTTTCCAGGCAGTGAAGGTGATCCTTTCAGTTTCTTCGTCTGGACGTTTCTCCGAATAGGAATCCCATGTCTCGATGTCTTCGAAGCCTGTCCTATGAAGTATATCAATAAGTTCCTGCTCTGAAAAGACTTTTTCATGATGGAGCTCCTCCACCCTCTCATAATGTTTCCCCTCCCTGATAAAGAAATTCAGATACATTTCCACTATACCGTCCTCAAGCGAGTTCTCCCAGGTATACACGATATCATCGGAGGTATAGACATAATCGTTGTCACCAAGTATCTCTGTCAGCTTGTAGCTTGAGTTGATGTCGAAGACAAATAGTCCCCCTTCCTCGAGATGGTCGTAGGCTGCCTTGAAGAACTTTTCCGCCTGTCCGTGCTCAGTCAGGTAGTTTACGGAGTCAAGTACTGAGGTTATAAGGGAGAAGGACTCTTCAAACTGCATATCCTCCATCGGGATGCTATATGCCCTGGTCCTTATTCCAAGAGAATCAAGCTTTTGGACTGCGAGAGTCAGCATGTCTTCAGACAGGTCAATCAGGGTAGTATCCCTGAAGTGCGGTGCTATGCGCAAGGAAATGTTCCCGGTACCGCAGGCAGCGTCAAGATAGCTTCTGCCCTTTTGTTTCATTGATAATATGAAACTTGCGAAAGCGTCATAATCCACATCCTCCATTATGAGTTTGTCGTAAATTTTTGAAAATCCAGTGTAGCTTTCCATATGTCCTCCCAAAAAATGTATTCATCATCTTAAATAATTGAACCATTTGCTGTATTTTTAATCAATATGATACTATAATAGAAATAATTATTGAAGCGGAGGTAACTAATTATGCAATATGATGTAGCGGTAGTAGGCGCAACCGGCCTTGTTGGAACAAAGATGCTGGAGATCCTTACCGAAAAGAACTTTCCTATAAGGAACCTGTACATGTACGCATCCAAAAAATCTGCAGGCAAGGAAGTTGAATATAAGGGCAAGAACTATAAGGTCATAGAGCTTAAGAAAGAGAACATCCTGGACAAGGATATAGATATTGCGCTTTTTTCTGCAGGTGGTGACACCAGCCTTGAATTTGCAAAGTACTTTGTCGAGATAGGCGCAGTTGTCATAGACAATTCCAGCGCATGGAGGATGGACAAGGAAGTGCCTCTGGTAGTTCCTGAGGTAAATCCTGATGCTCTGAAGGACCATAAGGGAATAATAGCAAACCCCAACTGCTCCACCATTCAGGCGATGCCAGTTCTCAAGGCTCTGTCTGACAGATACGGCCTCGAAAGAGTAGTGTACTCAACGTATCAGGCAGTTGCCGGAGCAGGCATACAGGGCATTATGGACCTTCAGAACGGACTCAAGGGTGAGAAGCCAAAGAAGTTCCAGTATGACATAGCGGGAAACCTGATTCCTCAGATAGACACTTTCCTTGACAACGGATATACGAAGGAAGAGATGAAGATGGTCAATGAGACCAGAAAGATCCTCTCCCTGCCCGACCTTAGGGTAACTGCAACATGCGTGAGGGTTCCTGTAGAGACAAGCCACAGCGAAAGCGTAAACGTAGAGCTGAAGAGCGATTTTGACCTCAGGGAAGTGTTCGAGCTGCTTTCGAATACAGAAGGCGTTGTTGTGGAAGATGATACTGCCAATCTGAAGTATCCGATGCCTCTTTATGTTGCTGGCAAGGACCCGGTATATGTCGGCAGGATCAGGAGAGATTATTCCAACAAGAATACTCTCAACCTGTGGATAGTATCAGACAACATCAGAAAGGGTGCTGCCCTCAACGCTGTCCAGATAGCTGAGAAGCTTGCAGAAATGGGATTATTGGAAGGAGCAGAATAATATGGCAATATTCAGAGGTGCGGGAGTAGCCATAATAACTCCCTTTACTGAAACAGGAATCGACTGGGACAGGTTCAGGACTCTTCTCAACTGGCATGTTGAACAGGGTACCAATGCGATAGTCGTCTGCGGTACAACCGGCGAAGCATCGACAATGTCAGAGAATGAAAAGAAGGAAGCAATCAAGTTCACTGTCGAGGTCATAGCAGGCAGGATACCGGTCATAGCAGGCACGGGAACGAACAATACAAGTGCCAGTGTTGCCATGAGCAAATACGCCGAGAGCGTCGGAGCCGATGCATTGCTTATAATCAACCCCTATTACAACAAAACCAGTCCGGAAGGACTTTACAGGCATTTCAAGGCCATAAACGATGAAGTGAACATTCCGATTGTAGTATACAACGTTCCTTCAAGGACCGGAATGAACATAACAGCTGAAAACCTGAACAGGCTTGCCACATTAAGCAATGTGAAGGCCGTGAAGGAAGCTTCAGGCGACATAGCACAGATTGCTAAAATCAGAAGGCTTCTTCCTGAGGATTTCCAGATATTTTCAGGCAATGACGACCAGGTGGTTCCGATAATGGCACTTGGAGGAGACGGCGTGATTTCAGTTACAGGAAACCTAATCCCTAAGGCAATCAGCGACATGACTAAGGCGTTTCTAGAGGGAGACATCAAGGAAGCACTGAGGCTTCAGATGGCTACCTTCGACTTAACAAGCGCCATGTTCATTGAAACCAACCCGATACCTCTAAAGGCTGCAATGAAGCTCGAAGGGCTTGACTCAGGAATACTGAGGCTTCCGCTCTGGGAGATAACGGAACACAACCTGGTAAAGGTAGAGGCTGCCATGAAGGCTTTTGGCCTGCTTGGAGGTCAGAATGGTTAAGGTGCTATTAAATGGAGCTTCAGGAAAGATGGGCGGAGTCATTTCAGGCCTTGCAGCTTCCAAGGGAGTCCATATAGTTGCAGGTGTGGATGCAAAGAAATCAACAAGAGAATATCCTGTATACCCTTCCTTGTGGGATGTGAATGAAGACTTTGATGTCCTTCTGGATTTTTCCAGGGCTGATTCACTGTATCCCATACTGGACTTCATAAAGGCAAAAGGCAAAGGTGCAGTTCTCTGCACTACAGGATATACGAAGGAGCAGGTTGATAAGATAAACGAGGCATCAAAGTCAAGTCCGATCTTCAGGTCAGGCAACATGAGCCTCGGAATCAACATACTCACGAGGATCCTCAAGGATTACACAAAGATACTTTACGAGAACTACGATATCGAGATAGTGGAAAAACACCACAATGAAAAGATAGATGCCCCCAGCGGCACGGCCCTTATGCTGTCTGATGCGATCCAGGAGACACTGGATGCAGAGACGAACCTTGTATTCGGCCGGGAAGGCATGAAAAAAAGAGAAAAGACTGACATCGGGATGCATTCCATACGCGGAGGCTCCATAGTCGGAGATCACGAGGTCATATTCGCGGGTACCGGCGAAGTAATTGAGCTGACCCACAAGGCCATATCAAGGGATGTCTTCGCAGCAGGAGCGCTTGAAGCGACAAAGTATATGACCGGAAAAGGCCCCGGACTCTATAATATGGATTCGATGCTATTCGGATAAGCAAGAAAACAGCAGTTCACAGAACTGCTGTTTTCTTGCAATCATTAGACCGATTTGCCAGAGACCTCATTTTTTATCGCCAATGCTCCAAAAAGAGCCATGGCGATGTATACCGCTGCAGCGAAGCTTCCCTTCATGGTGAACATTACTGCAAGTGCCAGCATGGCGATTATAATCAGTGCCTGATAGGATATGAGGAGGTTTTTTTTCATCTTAATCACCTCTTGAGGAATATCATATTAATAAATATAGCACTTTTATGGTTAATTTCAACTGTTCTCTGAGCTTCTGAAAAAATAAATACCTATCAGCACAATAAAATGCTTTAAGGCGCTTGCATCAATACTTCACCATTCACAATCTGAATTCCTGGTGAGTATGAAACAAGGCGCAGAGCTTATGCCCTGCGCCTTGAAATCTTACCTATGCCAACGAAGATTCTTCCTCTTCATTCCTTGCTTCGTCTTGCTTTACCAGCTCAAGCCTTGAGACTGAAACCTCGTATGCAACTCTTGTGACCTTTTCGGTTTCGCTCACGTTCTTCACGTACTCTCTTGACTGCAGCCTGCCGCAGACCTTTATCCTCTCCCCTATCTCAAGGTTCTTGGAATACCTTGCATTCCTTCCCCAGGCGATTATCGGGATGTAGTCGGATTTGTTGTACGCCCTGTTCACTGCAACAAGGATATCCGTGATCTCCCTGCCGAAAGGTGTCTTTCTGTATACCGGAGCTTTGCATATGAATCCGTCAAGAAGTATCTCATTCGGATCCTTGGCACGTTCCTCCGGTACTTCAATGGACCTTGCAAAAACAGTAAGAACGAGTTTGTTCCTGTTCTCCACTACCTTGTTGTAGCTTCTCAGCTGACCATTGACTCTGATGAAGTCTCCCTCACTGAGTGTAATATCAGTCAGAAGCCTTTCTGAAATAGTGACGCAGAGTATGTCTTTCGATTCGCTCAGCCTGTCCACCTCGAGCTCGAATACATGAAATACCTCGCCGTACAATTCATGGCTCACCTGTGGTTTCTTGAGCACCAGCCCCTCTAGAGTAATCCTGTTGTTCTCTGTGTAGTTCTCCACTCTGTTACCCCTCTTTCTTTGGTATTGGAAAAGGCCATACCTCGAAAATCCGAGCATGCCCACTGGCCTCTGTTCCCCAAAACAAAGACTCAATACTAATTATATCAAATGTGTATTCGATTTCAAGAAAATTAGGACGATAGAAATGAAAAGATGAAAATATTTTCATTTTCTTAATGATGACTGAGTTCAAAAACCTGGCATCCATGATTGAATTGACCTGCAAAATTCTGTATCATTGAATGTGGACTTTGGAGGTGCAAATTGGAAAACAATAGCCTTGCTGAAAATAAACTGCTTATTATGTATGCCATAAAGGGACTTAAGGTTGAGCTCACTAAGGATCAGCTGTCAGACCTTCTTTTGAGCAGCATCTTCATGAATTACTTTGACCTGCAGACATATATTGACGAGCTGGAGAAAGCCGACTGCATAAGGACTGAAACAATAAGAGGGTCAGATACACTTCACCTCACCAGGACAGGAGAGGATATGCTTATGCTTTTTTCTGACAGGATGAATCCTAGGAAGACAAAGGCAGTCGATGAATGCATCGAGAGAAGCATGGACAAGCTCATTCGGGAAGCGACTGTATCGACCTCCATAGAAGAGGGTGAACGGGGTACCTACGTGGTCAGACTATCTGCCTATGAGGATGAGAGAGAGATCATAGGGCTGACACTTTCTCTTCCGGACAAAGACAGTGCTGAGAGCGCCATGCACAGCTGGCGGAAGGATTCATCTGCGATTTACGGGATTCTTTACAGACTTCTGGTCAAATAGGAAAGGGACGAAGCAAACAATTAAGCTTCGTCCCTTTTACACTTCCATGAATTTTAGGCTTAAGTCCTTGCGGCCTTCAGAATCTCGATTTCCTTCGCATATCCGTCTAGCTCGTTCGGAGTCTCCAGATAGAATGGAAGGTCTCTCAGCTTCGGATGGTTGATTATCCTCGAGAATGCAGCGAGCCCTATGGAACCCTCCCCTATCTTTTCATGCCTGTCTTTATGGCTGGAGAATGGATTCTTGCTGTCATTTATGTGGATAGCCTTAAGCTTCTCAAGTCCGATAATTCTATCAAATTCACCCAGTACCCCTTCAAGGTCATTAACAATGTCATATCCTGCATCATACACATGGCACGTATCCAGACAAACACCAACCTTTTCCTTGAGCTCAATTCTGTCGAGTATCATCTGCAGCTCCTCGAATGTCCTTCCGACTTCGGTGCCCTTGCCTGCCATGGTCTCAAGCAGCACTATTGTGGTCTGGTCCTTTGTCAGCAGCCTGTTGAGGAGTCCTGAGATAAGCTGAACACCCTCTTCAAGGCCCTGCCCTACATGGCTTCCCGGATGGAAATTGTAGTAGTTCCCGGGGACATGCTCCATTCTCAAGAGGTCATCCTTCATGACCATCTCGGCGAAGTCCCTTACCTTAGGGTCTGCTCCCGCAGGATTTAAAGTATATGGAGCATGTGCGAGTATTTTGCCGAAGTCATTAGCCTCCATGTATGAGACCAGCGCATTTGCATCCTCAGGATCTATGTCCTTAGCCTTGCTTCCCCTTGGATTCCTTGTGAAGAACTGGAAAGTGTTGGCACCTATTTCAAGAGCCGTTTCACCCATCGCAAGGAATCCCTTGGATGATGAAAGATGGCAGCCTATATTGAACAAAAAAATCATCTCCCTGTTTTGCTTATACAGATAGTATACAACAAATCGGGAGATAATTGAATTGTGTAAAATTTAATATTTTAATCAGACTTCAGTTTCTCTTTGTCTCAGTACCTTCCTGAAGTCCCCCATCATATAAAGAGAGCCTGTGATTAGGATAATGCCTGAGGGCTCACTTATTTTTTTTGCAGTCTCCAGTGCTTTCTCATAGGATGGCTCAGCTATGCGCTCTACATGGTCAGGGATATATGCCATGAGCTCTGCAGGTGTCAGCGCCCTCGGAGTTGGAGGAGCTGTGCATATGACAACCTGAGCTCCTTGTGAGGCAAGCTTTGCCATAAGGTACGCCTCCTTGTCCTTAAGTATGCCAAGTATCACAACTCGGGGAAGATCCCGGAAATACGAGTCAACGCTTTCAATTAGGCTTCGCATTCCGTGAGTATTATGCGCACCGTCGAGGATGACCACAGGATTTCTTCCGAACAGTTCCATCCGCGCAGGCCAGATTACCTCACCCAGTGATGATACGACTGCATCGGATGGTACGCTGCCGCCAAGGCTGACGAGCCGTGAGACAGCCGTCACAGCAAGAAGAGCGTTCTCCAGCTGATGCTTTCCGAGAAGGCTCAGATGGGACCTTATCGTTCCCCAGGGCTTGACCGTGAGTTCAATAAGCTGTTTCCATTCATCCATTCCAACATATTTTATGTCGTCTCCCGAGATGAATGTTAGGTCAGATCCTGTAGCATGCGCCCTTCTTATCAGGACTTCAGCTGCCTTCGGATCCTGTGGTGCGGATACTGTGGGAGCATTTTTGATTATACCTGCCTTATGACCGGCTATGCTATCGATTGTGTCGCCAAGATACTCAATATGGTCGAAGCTTATCGAGGTTATGACTGAGATCAAAGGTTCAAGCACATTGGTCGCATCGTTTTTCCCTCCAAGCCCGACTTCTATCACTCCATAATCTATGTCCATTTCCTTGAAGTAAAGGAACATGATGGCTGTGACCACCTCGAACTCGGTCGGATGAAAATACCCTTCCGCCATAACATCAGCTATCGCATCCCTGACCTTTTCAGTCAGCCTTGCAAGTGATTCTTGGTCTATGCACCTGCTGTTGACCTGTATCCTCTCCTCGAATACCTCGATGAACGGCGATGTGTATAGTCCGGTCCGGTATCCTGACTTCTCCAGGATAAGAGAGATGATTCTTGATGTGGACCCTTTGCCATTGGTTCCTGCAACATGGATGAACTTCATTCCATGCTGAGGATTCCCAAGGTGGCGCATGAGCGACTTCACCCTGTCGAGGCCAGTTCGTTCAGGTGCTCTGGGAATCCCGTGGATATATTCTAGTGCTTCAATGTAATCCATCATACCTCCGACAAAGGCAGGACTAAGGACCTTCGGTCCGTTGCCCTGCCCTTTTATCATTCAAGTCGTGTCACATAATTTTCAGTTCTTGTGGTGTAAAGTATAGAGCTTATCCAGTGTCTTATCAGGACAAAGACTCTAACCTTTCCCTTACTGATTGGATCATGGCCTCATATTTGGCACCCTTTTCCTTTTCCTCATCAATTACCGACTGAGGTGCCTTGGAGATGAATTTCTCGTTTGTAAGCTTGGAGGTTACCCTGACAATCTCCTTCATGAGCTTTTCCTCTTCCTTCTTAAGCCTCTCGATTTCCTTGTCCCTGTCAATGAGGTCCAGCAGCGGTATGAATATCCTTGCGTCGCCTGTGACAACAGCAACATTGTTTTTTCCGTCCGGCTCTGCTGTTACCAGCTCCACCTCGTCAGCGAAAGCAAGCTTCTTCAGATAATCGGTGGCCATGACGAAGGCTTCGCCCATTCCCTCCTGTGGAAGGATGCTGAGCTTGGACTTCCTCGATGAAGGCACATTCATCTCCTGCCTCAGGTTCCTTATGCTCCTGATGGCTTCAATGACTGCATTCATGTTTCTTTCGGTTGCTATATCTGTAAGGTTTTCATCAGATTGCGGCCAGGCTGCAGTTACTATGGTATCCTCGTCGCCTAAGTGGCTGTATATCTCTTCGGTTATGAACGGCATTACCGGGTGAAGAAGCTTAAGGCCGGCAATAAGGACATTCCTTATTACGTTGAAGCTTGTGCCCTTCTCTTCATCAGTGCCATTATAGAACACAGGTTTGATAAGCTCGATATACCAGTCGCAGAGCTCGTTCCACAGGAAGTCGTAGACCTTCTGCAAGGCGACTCCCAGCTCGAATCTGTCGAGGTTTGCAGTGACATCGGCAACCAGTGAGTTAAGCCTTGAAAGAATCCATCTGTCAGCCAGGGAGTAGCTTCTGGAATCCTTGTACTTTTCAAGCAGCTCGTCGTCAAGGTTCATCAGGACAAACCTTGATGCGTTCCAGATCTTGTTGGCGAAATTCCTGGCTGCTTCGACCCTTTCAGGATAGAACCTGATGTCATTTCCGGGAGCGTTGCCGGAAACAAGCATGAATCTCAGTGCATCTGCGCCAAACTCGTCGATTGTCTCCAGAGGGTCGACGCCGTTTCCAAGGGATTTGCTCATCTTCCTGCCCTCGGAATCCCTTACTATGCCGTGTATGAATACCGTGTCAAACGGAGTCTCCTTCATATTGTAGAGTCCGGAGAATACCATCCTTGCGACCCAGAAGAATATGATGTCATATCCTGTCACAAGAGTCGAGGTAGGATAGAAGTACTCCAGATCCTCTGTCTTATCCGGCCAGCCTAAGGTCGAGAAAGGCCATAATGCTGAGCTGAACCAGGTATCAAGGACATCCTCCTCTTCCCTGAGCTTCTCCGAGCCGCATTTAGGGCAGGCGTGCGGTGCATCTATGGACGCTATAGTATCTCCGCAAGCGTCGCAATACCACACCGGTATCCTGTGTCCCCACCAGAGCTGCCTTGAAATGCACCAGTCCTCGATGTTTTCCATCCAGTTGAAGTATGTCTTCTCAAATCTCTCAGGAACGAATTTTGTATCCTTGTTCCTTACTGCCTCCAGGGCAGGTATAGCCAGAGGCTCCATCTTCACGTACCACTGTTTGGAGATCAGCGGCTCTATAGCCGTGCCGCACCTGTCATGTGTTGATAGGTTGTGGAGATGGGGCTTTATGGATTCAAGGAGTCCAAGCGCTTCCATATCCTTCACGATCAGCTTCCTTGCCTCATATCTGTCAAGACCGGCATATTTGCCGCCATTGGAGTTTATCCTTCCGTGGTCGTCAAGGACGTTCACGGAAGGAAGGTTGTGCCTTTCCCCTACAAGGTAGTCGTTGGGGTCATGGGCTGGCGTGATCTTTACGCAGCCTGTCCCGAACTCCACGTCTACGTATGAATCGGCTACTATTGGGATCTCCTTGTCCATGAGTGGAAGAATGAGGGTCTTTCCTACCAGTGCCTTGTACCTGTCATCATCAGGATTTACAGCGACTGCAGTGTCTCCAAGCATTGTCTCAGGCCTTGTTGTGGCTATGGTTATATAGCCGCTCCCGTCTGTCAGAGGATACCTGAAGTGCCACAGGCTGCCTTCTGATTCCTTGTACTCTATCTCTGCGTTTGAAAGCGCAGTGGTGCATTTAGGGCACCAGTTTGTCATCCTGTTTCCCCTGTATATCAGTCCTTCATCGTACAGCTTTACGAAAACAGTCCTGACAGCCTTGGAAAGGTTCTCGTCCATGGTAAAGGCTTCACGGGTGAAGTCGCAGGACGATCCCATCTTCTTGATCTGTTCCCTGATCCTTTCCCTGTATTCGTCTGACCATTCCCAGACCTTTTCAAGGAATGCCTCTCTGCCTATTTCCTTCTTTACTATCCCCTGCTTGAGCAGCTCGTTCTCAACCCTTACTTCGGTAGCGATAGACGCATGGTCTTCTCCAGGCAGCCACAGCGCCTCGAAGCCCTGCATCCTCTTGTATCTTATGATCATGTCCTGAAGTGTAAGGTCAAGTGCGTGCCCCATATGAAGCTTTCCGGTAATGTTCGGAGGCGGCATCACTATGGTGTACGGCTTCTTATCCTTGTTCACCTTCGGAGTGAAGACTCCCATCTCCATCCATTTGTCGTATAGTCTCTTTTCGAATTCCTTGGGATCATACGTTGTTCCCAGCGTCTTCCTGTCTTCCATAGCATCCTCCTTAAAATAAAAAGAGTCCCCGTCCATAAAAGGACGAAGACTCCGCGGTACCACCTTTTTTCCCACTGACATGGGCACTCGATAAATTAACGGTTCGAATAAACCGTCCGGACTTACTTCAATTTCTGCCCGGAAGCTCGGAAGCTACCTTCTGCAAAATCCTGCGTAACCGCCTTTCAGCCTGGTGCGGTCTCTCTTTTTCGCTGACCCTTCGCATACTCCTCTTCGTCAATGCTGATATATACCCTTATATTATATGTGTCTCTTCTCTATTGTCAAGGCCTTTTCAACTGCAGAAAGGTTCTGGTTCTTTTCCATGTTCCTGAAGGCAGTTGATACCATCAGCTTGATCCTGTTCAGCTGGTTGACCTCGCTGGCGCCGGGATCGTAGTCTATGGCAGTAATGTTAACATTCTTGTTGTCTTCCCTCAGCTTCTTGATGACACCCTTGCCTGTTATGTGGTTCGGGAGGCAGGCAAATGGCTGCATGCAGACTATGTTCTCCACTCCGGAATGTATGAGCTCCAGCATCTCACCTGTCAGGAACCATCCTTCTCCGGTCTGGTTTCCGATGGAAACCACATCCCTTGTCATTTCCGCAAGGGCTTCAATCCTTGAGGGAGGAGTGAACCTCTCTGATTCGGTAAGTGCATCCCTCATGGCTTTCCTGTAGATTTCAATAGCCTCGATTATGAGCTTCGAAGTGACTGCGCCCTTAAGGCTGCCGCCAAGCTCCTTCCGCTTAAAGATGTTGTTATATGAGCTATACAGGAAGAAGTCGGTGAGGTCAGGCATGACCGCCTCGCAGCCTTCATTCTCGATTACATCGACCACATTGTTGTTTGCCGTCGGATGGAACTTGACCAGTATCTCACCCACAAGCCCGACCTTTGGCTTTACAACGCTTCTTATCTCAAGGTTGTCGAAATCCCTTACTATTCCCTGTACATTGTCCTTGTAGAGTTGGAAGCTTCCGCTGGAAACATCCTTGACCAGCTTTTCCGACCATTTCTCATAAAGTGCGTTTGCAGAACCCTTTATGGTCTCGTATGGCCTTACCCTGTACAGCACTCTCATGAGGAGGTCGCCGTAAAGTATGGCAAACAGGACACGATTTATAGTATCAAGTGTCAGCTTCATCCCGGGATGCTTCTCGAAGCCCTGGAAGGACAGCGGCACTACCGGCACCTGCGGGAATTCAGCATCCCTTAGGGCCTTCCTTATGAAGCCGACATAGTTGGTGGCCCTGCAGCCTCCACCGGTCTGGGTTATGAGGGCCGATGTGGTATCCGGATCATACTTTCCGCTCTTCAGCGCGTTTATTATCTGACCCGTAACTATTATGGAAGGATAGCATGCATCATTGTTGACATACTTCAGTCCTTCCTCGATCGCATTCCTGTCATCGCTTGGCAGAACCACCAGGTTGAAGCCTGATGCCCTGAGAGCCGCCTCCAGGAACCTGAAGTGTATTGGTGACATCTGGGGGGCGAGCAGTGTGTGGGTCTTCTTCATCTCGATCGTGAACTGTGGTCTGCCGTAGACAATGGGTCTGTCCTTCCTTACGAAGGAGTTCCTCTCCCTTGCATCCATGGCAGCCTTCAGGGACCTGATCCTTATTCTTGCAGCTCCAAGGTTATTTCCTTCATCAATCTTCAGAAGCGTATACAGCTTGCCTTTGCTGTGCAGTATCTCCTCAACCTGGTCTGAAGTGACGGCATCCAGTCCGCAGCCGAAGCTGTTGAGCTGGATAAGTTCAAGGTCGTCTCTTCCGGCTACAAAGGAAGCCGCCCTGTAAAGCCTGTTGTGGTAGGTCCACTGGTCAATTACCCGTAAGGGTCTGTCGACCTTTCCAAGATGAGCTACTGAATCCTCAGTAAGCACTGCCATACCAAAGTCCTTGATTATATCAGGTATCCCGTGATGTATCTCAGGGTCCACATGATAAGGCCTTCCGGCCAGAACAATGCCCTTAAGGCCATGCTCCCTCATATACCTGAGTGTTTCTTCACCCTTCTTCTGGACGTCTGTCTTTACCTGGTCCACCTCCGAATAGGCCTTTTCAACCGCAGCGGTTACCTCCTGAAGTGTCATGTCACTGTACTTCGACAGTATCGAGTGAAGCTTCTTTGGAAGCTCATTCCTTTTGTAGAGGTTAAGGAAAGGGTTCAGATAAGTCATGCCCTTTGTCTTTATTATGTCCATGTTGTTCTTTATGACTTCAGGATAAGAGGTCACAACCGGACAGTTGTAGTGGTTGGATGCTCCCTTGTCTTCCTTCTCCTCGTATGGTATACAGGGATAGAAGACCATATCCACATTCTTCTTTGCAAGCCACTCGATATGTCCGTGGACTATCTTGCCTGGATAGCAAACCGATTCTGAAGGTATTGATTCCATACCAAGCTCATATATTTTCTTGGATGACCTCGGTGAAAGCACCACCCTGTACTTAAGCTCCGTGAAGAAAGTGAACCAGAACGGGTAGTTTTCATAAAGGTTGAGAACCCTTGGTATTCCAACCGTTCCTCTAGTTGCCTCAGATTCTTCAAGGCTCTTGTAAGAGAAAGTCCTCTCATGCTTGTAGTCGAAAAGGTTCGGAACATCATTCTTCCTTATGACTCCCAGGGGTCTTTCGCATCTGTTGCCGGAGATGAACTCATGTCCTTCCCTGAATATGTTTATTGTAAGCGGGCAGTTGTTAAGGCACAGTCCGCAGCGCCTCATTTCAGCCCTCGGTGAAAGGAGCTCAAGCTCATCAGATTTCAGAAGTGTCGACCTCTGTCCATCCATCCTGTCCTTTGCGATTATCGCAGCACCGAATGCTCCCATTAGTCCAGCGATGTCTGGTCTTACAGCATCCCTGCCTGAAACCTTCTCGAATGCACGGAGTACGCTGTCGTTATAGAACGTGCCTCCCTGGACGATGATCTTTTCACCCATCTCCTTAGGATTACGGATCTTTATTACCTTGAACAGCGCGTTCTTTATGACGCTGTAGGAAAGTCCGGAGCTGATGTCGCCCACGGAAGCACCTTCCTTCTGCGCTTGCTTGACCCTTGAATTCATGAATACGGTGCACCTGGATCCAAGGTCCACTGGCTCTTCCGAGAAAAGGCCTTCCCTTGAGAAGTCCCTCACATCGAAGTTCAGTGATTCTGAGAAGCTCTCGATGAATGAACCGCATCCTGAGGAACACGCCTCGTTGAGCATTATGGAATCAATTGCGCCGTCCTTGATCTTCATGCACTTCATGTCCTGACCGCCTATGTCCAGGATGAAGTCTACTCCCTCAAGGAAATGGTTTGCAGCCGTATAATGCGCGATGGTCTCGATTTCTCCGAAATCCACACCGAGGGCAGCCTTCATGAGGCTCTCGCCATATCCTGTAGCTGTGCTTCCTGCAATATATGCTCCTTCTGGAAGCTTTGAATAAAGGTCTTTAAGTATCGATACTATGAGCTTGAGGGGTTCACCCTTGTTGCTTCCATAATAGGAGTACAGGATTCGTCTGTCATCATCCATGAGCACGAGCTTGGATGTTGTGGAGCCTGAGTCTATTCCAAGGTAGCAGGGACCGGTATGGCTTGAAAGGTCAGCCCTTTCAGCTTTTGCCAGGTCATGCCTTGACTTGAATGCATCAAAATCAGCCTTGTCAGCAAATAAAGGGTCCAGTCTTTCAACTTCCTTTACAAATACTCCCTTGAGCTTCTCCGCCCTGTCCTTAAGGACCTTGAAATCATGTGAATAGGTCTCCTTTGAATGGAGGGCAGCACCCATGGCAACATAGAGCTCGGCATTTTCTGGAACTATCGCAGCAGCGTCAGAAAGGTGAAGCGTCTCGATAAACCTTGTCCTCAGCTCTGACAGGAAATGAAGCGGTCCTCCCAGGAAGGCAATATTGCCTCGGATAGGCTTGCCGCAGGCAAGGCCTGATATGGTCTGGTTAACCACTGCCTGGAATATGGAAGCGGCGATGTCTTCTTTCTTCGCGCCTTCATTGATTAGAGGCTGAACGTCAGTCTTTGCGAATACGCCGCATCTTGCTGCAATCGGATATATGAATGTGGAGCCTTTCGCCAGATTGTTGAGGCCGGTGGCATCAGTCTTAAGGAGAGCCGCCATCTGGTCGATGAAAGCACCTGTACCGCCTGCGCAGGTTCCATTCATCCTCTGCTCTATGGAGCCGTCGAAATAGGTTATCTTGGCATCTTCTCCTCCAAGCTCTATAGCTACGTCTGTATGGCCGATGAACTCTTCGACTGCTTTGGTGGAGGCTATGACCTCCTGTACGAAATCTATCTTTAGCCAGCCTGAGACGGACATTCCGCCAGAGCCGGTTACGCTCACGGTGACTTCACGCTGCCCGAAGGCATCGTATGCATCCTTTATGCAATCCACGACAGTGCTCCTGATATCGGAGTAATGCCTTTTATAGTCGCTGTATGCCAGTCTGGAATTCTTGTCCAGGACGGCAATCTTGACTGTAGTGGAACCCACATCAAGACCTATGAACAATCTGTCTTTCATAAACTAGGTCCAATCCGCGAATGCGGCCTGGCACCCTTCACCTCTCTTTGATCATCTGTTGGCAAAATATGTCTTTCATGAAAATAACCGCTAAAGTTTTAGCGGAGGATTGAATAATAATATATTATATCACCAAATTGTAAAAATTGTATTATCAAGGAATAATTAAGAAATGGAAAGGATTTCAAGGTTTAAAACCAATAAAACAGACAGGCTTGAAGCAAAACTCAGCCTGTCAAAGCATTAATCCAAATCAATGTCATCATCTGAGAGGAGCTCTCTCAGTACCGTCGAAACGGTGTCCCGCGAGAATCCCTTGTTGACCAGGAATCCATAAAGCTTGCTGCGAAGCTTCCACTGGTCGCTTTCCCTCTTCTTAAGCAGCTCAAGCTTCCTGGCTGCATGTGATCTGCAGGATTCCCTTTCAGCATCAGGAGACATGCTGCTGATTGCGTCTTCTATTGTTTCCTTGTCAACGCCCTTTGCCTGAAGGTCGTGACGGATCTTCAGCACTCCGCCCTTCCTTATCTTCTCGCTCGAATAAAGCTTGGCATACCTCTCATCATCAACCATACGGTACTCTTCAAGGAGACCGGATACTGAACCTATGGTATCCTCATCATATCCCTTCGCGGCAAGCTTACGTCTGACCTCTTCAAGAGTCTTGTAGCCTCTTTCGAGGAAAGTAAATGCATCATCCTTTGCCCTGAGCCTTTCATCTGCGCTTACCATATCCCTGAGTGAGGACTCATCGATCTCCATGTCCGCCTTAAGGTGCATCCTGACTATCAGCTCCTTATGGCACGGATAGATGCTGCCATCATCCATTGTCAGTCTGGACCTGTCCTTGTCCCTTCTGTCGTCCTCGATTGATAATATCTTCAACTTCAGTCACCTGCCCTGAGTATGTATATGGTGGGATTCATGAGAACCTTTGCTGCAATGTTTGAAACGTCTTTAAGCGTAACTTTCTCGAGTTCCTCAATGTCCTCAAGGAATTTCATCGGTGTTTCACCGTCAATAAGGTCATCCATTATGCTTGAACAAAGGTGGTGAGTGTCCTCAAGGGTGGACATTACACCTGTCTTCATGACCTTCTTCATGACCTCCAGGTCCCTTTCATTTATTGCAGAGCCTGCAGCAAGACCTTCGGTTATGCCCCTGATTATGTCGAGGGCGACCTCAGTGCTGTCGTCATGGACTTGAGTGTATATCGTCAGGCTCTGGATCCTGTCAGTAAGGTCCAGGTCCGAATACGCATCGTAGGCAAGCCCCATCTCTTCACGAAGCTTCCTGAAGAGCATTGAGTTTGCTGAGTTGCCAAGCTTGTAATTGAGTATGCGAAGCGGAAGTTTTTCTGCCTCCTCGATCTCGAAGGTGTAAAGCATTCCTATGGCCGACTGTTCCATGGGCTTTGATGATTTGAACCTTCCTGGACGGTTTTTCTCAAAAAGGATCTCGTTCTTCAAAGGAGCTTCCCCATACCAGGAACCGAATATGTCCCTAACAATTTTCAGGACGAGGTTGAATTCAAGGGGTGACACGATGGTCAGCAGTGCGTTACCCGGAACATAGTGCTTTGAATGGAAATCAACAAGCTTCTTCCTTGTGAATCCGCTAATGCAATTCTTCGTACCAAGAATGTCAGTCCTAAGACCGCTTTTCCTGTATGCCTTCCTGTTCAAAAGGTTAAGAGTAAGTGACTCAGTGTCGTCAAGGGTCGCTTTCAACTCTGAAAGTACGACACCCTTCTCCTTCTCCATCTCATCTTCCGGAAATGCAGGAAATCTTACCATTTCATTTAGTATTCCAAGACCTTCGGAAATCTCTTCCTGAAGGGCGGTTATCGTGAAGACAGTTGAAATATAGTCGGTGAATGCATTATATTCGCCGCCGAGGTATTCAAGATCCTCGTTCAGTGTCTTATTGTTTCGGAAGATCGTGCCCTTGAACATCATGTGCTCGAGGAAATGACATATACCCTTCTGTGTCGGCCCCTCGTGGAGCGCTCCAGTCCTGATGCCAATGTTGCAGGAAAACAAAGCGCCATCCTTTTTGATGATCGCTACCTGAAGTCCGTTTTCGAGGGTAGTCGTCTTGCAGCTGTTCTTTTTATCTATCATGTAGTGGCTCCTAAGCTTTTTTTGCCCTCATTACCAGAGGCAGTTTTGATTTGTCCCAGGGGCTTCCATCAAAGCCCCCAAATGATTCTATTGACTTGAAGCCAGCGGATTCCAGCATATCTTCCAGCTCGGACTTCCTTAGTGGAAGAAGCATTACCGAGCTTCCAGCTTCCTCGGATCCGACCCTGAGCTTCGACCTGAATTCAATCTTCATGGTATCAGGATCCAGCTTGTAGTTCCTTACGAAGGTTATATCCTTTTCCTTCACCTCGATAGTCGGAAGGCTGGTTAAGGATTCATCGAGAATCCTATCATAGTTGACTATCTGAAGGATCATACTGCCTCCAGGCTTAAGGAGCCCGTGGCATATCCTGATGAAGTCAAGCGCCTGTTTCCTGTCCTTAAGGTGAACCAGTGAGTTCCCGATGCAGAATATCATGTCCATCTCATCTGTGCAGACAAGGTCAATGTCCATCATGTCAGAAACTATGAAATCAGCGTCCGCATCCAGCATGACAGCCTTTGCTTCTGCAATTGCCACCATTGATTCATCTATGTCGACCCCTACAGTCTGAAAGCCTTTTCCAGCAAGGGCAATGGCGTATGTCCCTGTGCCGCATGCTGCGTCAAGCACCTTGGCCTCCGGCTCCAGCCCTTCTGAAAGGAAAGACAGGGTGTTGCCGCTTAGCGGAAAAATATCATCGTAGTGTGTGGCAAGGATCTCATAAAACTTCAATTCCATTCCTCCCCGTTATATAGTCGGCAAGACCTCTCTTAAGGCCTTCAATTGATTGTGTTTTGGAATAGACTCAATATGCGTCCATCTAAACATTATACAGCTTGCAGAGCCTTCAGACAATGAAAAGAAATGTAACAGACCTGTCACATTGGCCTGCTATCATTTGTATGAGTGCATTTGCATTAAGCCGGACAAGGCTAAGAACCGCTCCGGATGATATAATAGGGTGAGAATAAGGATTCAGATGGTTCTGCCATCGGGAATCGACGGACAGGTGGTTTTAATGAAGTATATACTAGTAATTGAAGATGAGGTAAGAATGAGAAATCTTTTGAGGGATTACCTGATTAAGGAAGGCTATGAGGTCACACTTGCCTCTGACGGAGCCGAAGGCCTTAAGCAGGCACTTTCCAGGGACTATGACCTCATACTCCTCGACATGATGATGCCATTCATGGACGGTATGACAATGCTGAAGGAGCTGAGGAAAACGAAGGATACTGCAGTAATCCTGCTGACTGCAAGGAGTCAGGATACTGACAAGCTTGAGGGATATGTAGCCGGAGCCGATGATTATGTGACCAAGCCATTCTCACCAAAGGTTCTGATGGCAAAGATACACGCATTCTTCTCCAGGCAGGATGGAGGAAGTAACGGTAAGATCGAAGCAGGCTTTCTCAAAATTGACACCAGGTCACAGAGGATATTCGTTTCAGGTGAGGAAGCTCTGCTTACCAAAAAGGAATATGAGCTTCTGCTTTTCCTTGCAATGAACAGCAACATAGCTTTCTCAAGAGAGACGCTCCTAGACAGGGTATGGGGCATGGACTATGAGGGTGACCTGAGAGCAGTCGATACCAGCATAAGAAGGCTCAGGGAGAAGCTGGGCATTGCTGCGGGATACATAATGACGGTGAGAGGAACCGGATACAGGTTCCTGGTGGATGAAGATGTTTAGGTCGATTACCAACAAGCTTGCATTCCTGACCACAGTCATGGTATCGTCACTCCTCCTTCTTTCCATGCTGTTCATGACGCTTTATTTCGAAACCTACTATGAGAACGTCAAGAAGAAGGCATTATGGGAGAATCTTGTGGAATTTTCCGAGGTGACACTCCGCTCACCTGAAGGCTTCATTGGAGACATAACAGACTATGAGGCCAAGAATTCCGCAAGACTTTTCATATACACCAAAACCGGCGACCTTATGTATATGTCATCCAAAGGCGGAAATGTAGATGAAAATTCCATTTTCATCCTCAGAAGCTTCTTCAATGACATCGCACTGAATGAAGCTGTCAAGGACGAGCTTTACGGAGCTTCAGGAATTTCAAGGGAGTATGTGGAAGAGACAAGAGGGATAAAGTATTTCCTTTCTGCAATCCCCGTTTCAGTGCTTTCCAAAGACGATTCGATCGCCATATCCATATCATCAATGATTCCAATCAGGGAGTCTGCTGAAACCATCAAGCAATTCTTCCAATATCTGTTCATAGGCGGTCTCATTGTAACTGCCATGATTTCGGTTGTAGTCTCAAAGATGGTCACAAAGCCTCTGAGGAAGCTTGCAAAGGATGCTTCAAAGCTTGCCTCCCTGAGCTTTGTCGAAAGGCATACATCAAAAAGGTCAGATGAGATTGGCGATCTTGACAGATGCCTTACATCGCTTTCATCCAACCTCCAGCTGGCGCTTGAGGACCTTAAATCCAAGAACCTTCTGCTTGAGGAAGACCTTAACCGGAAAGACATGCTTGAAGACCAGAGGAAAAATTTCATAAGGGACATATCCCATGAGCTCAAGACACCTCTTGCACTGATACAGGGTTATGCTGAAGGTATCCTTGATGGTGTCGCCATTCAAGACTCGAAGGAATATCTGGGCATAATCCTTGATGAGTCAAGAAACATGGAAGCTCTCATCAGGGACATGCTGGAGCTTTCCTATACTGAATCCGAGGCGTTCAGTCTCAATATCATGCGCTTTGACCTGAGCAGACTGCTCACTGAGACGGAATCTGCATTCAAGGGTATCAGGCAGGACCTTACAATCGAGTCATGGATTAAGCCTGAAGTGGAAATTGAGGCTGACAGGGAGAAACTGACGATAGTCCTGAGGAACATACTTAAGAATGCGTTCACCTATACCGGAATGAATGGCAAAGTTGCCATCAGATTGACTGACGATGAATCTGGCGGAGACCATATACTGAAGGTTACAAACAGTCCGGCCTTCATTTCGGAGGAAGACCTACAGAACATCTGGCTGCAGTTCTACAAGAAGGATAAATCCAGACAGCGGGTAAAAGGTTCTTCTGGCCTGGGGCTTTCCATAGTTAGGAACATACTCGACAAGCATGGCTTTGAATATGGAATCAGAAATGTTACTGCCATTGACGGAACCGGAGGTATTGAATTCACTGTGAAGTTCACATAAGCTAAAACTGACCTGGGAGCGATTCACTCCCAGGTCAGTTTTTATAGCGTATATCCACCGTCCATGGTTATTACCTGGCCGGTCATGTATCTGCCTTTAGTAAGCAGGAATTCCACAAGGTCTGCGATCTCATCCGGCCGTCCAAGCCTCTTGAAGGGAATATCACTAAGGAATTCATCCTTTTCTGAAATTGACAGGTTTGAGAGTATCTCGGTATCTATGCCTCCAGGAGCTATGGCGTTCACCCTCACACCCATGTGCGAAAGCTCGGCTGCAAGGCCTCTGGTGAACTGTTCAAGTGCACCTTTTGTCATGGCATACGCAACCTCCATGGATGCTGCCCTGGAACCCCAGATTGATGATATTGAAATTATGTCACCAGTGCCTTTTTCAATCATCTCAGGTATTAATGCCCTAGTGATGTAGTAAAGAGGCCTGATGTTTACAGAAATAAGGTTCTCGAAATCCTCAGGAGACATTTCATGAAAGAGTTCACGCTTCGAAATGCCTGCTGCATGTATAATTACTTCGATATCCTTATGCTTCTCATTTAGCAGTCTCGAAACCGAATCCAAACTTGCACCATCTTTGAAGTCGCACCTTACGGCTTCGACATTCGAGCCTGATGTAAGTGATTCAGCAAGTGCCTTTATCCCGGCATCATTGGACCCGTACATGAGGATAAGGCTATATCCCATAACACTCAGCCTTTTTGCAATCGCTCCGCCGATTCCTCCGCTTGCTCCCGTAACTAAAGCTGTCTTTGCCATATGACCACATCCTCTCAAAGTCGATTATACAGGCCGGATTTCATAAAATAAAGAAAAAGGACGGAAATCCGTCCTTTTGAACTTAATGCTACTTCGATCCCTTCAGGATATCTGCTATGGCTGCAATGCTTCCCAGCGAGCCTAAGGCATCTACCGGGAGAATGAGCTTGTTTGCAGGATTCATTGAGAGGTCCCTCAAAGCTTCTACCTGCTTCAGAGCTATGACCCTCGC
>DIWI01000073.1 GCA_002428415.1 Clostridiaceae bacterium UBA6110 | reverse complement strand
ACAGCATCTCTTTTCAGTTCCGGACAATATTCACGGTTCCTCCCTGTGTTGAGTAATCCAGTAGGTCCTTCTTGATTGTATAGACGGACCCAGCCTCTAAACGACTCTTGATTTACTCCCGCCACCTCGGAAGCAACTGCTGCAGATATTTCCCCACTCAGGTATCTCTGTATGATAGCTACCTTTTCTTCTGGAGATCCCTTTGTTCTATGCGACATAATAAAAACCCCCTTCATGATTAACAGTGGTTTTCTTTTTCACTGTCTCTCATAAAGGGAGCATATCAAATTGCCGGTCCATTTCATTTAACCATACGGATCTAAAGTATCTTTTTGTCTTTCTATTCGCCCAGGTATGCAGCCTTAACCGCCGGGTCGTTCATGAGCTCCTTGGCGTCGCCTGACTTGACGATCTTTCCAGTTTCAAGGATATATGCCCTGTTTGAAATGGAAAGCGCCATGTTGGCGTTCTGCTCAACGAGGAGAATCGTAGTTCCCGACTTGTTGATCTCAACTATAGTGTCGAATATCTTCTGCACAATAAGAGGAGCAAGTCCCATTGATGGTTCGTCAAGGAGAAGCATGGATGGTCTGGACATAAGTGCACGACCTATGGCAAGCATCTGCTGTTCTCCTCCGGAGAGGGTACCAGCCTTCTGCTTCTGCCTTTCCTTGAGGATCGGGAACTTCTGGTAGACTAGCTCGTAGTCACCCTTCAGGTTCTCCCTGTCTTTTCTGGTGAAGGCACCAAGCTCCAGGTTTTCAAATACAGTAAGGTTAGCGAATATCTTCCTGCCCTCGGGAACCTGTACAAGTCCCATTGCAGGTATTAGCTCAGCCTTCTTCTTTGTTATGTCTTCGCCTTTGTAGGTTATGGTTCCGCTCCTGACTTCTGCAAGCGATGAAATCGCCCTCAGAGTCGAGCTCTTTCCTGCACCATTGGCACCGATGAGGGATATTATCTCGCCTTCATTTACCTCAATTGAGATGTCCTTCAAGGCGTGTATTACACCGTAGTATACGTTCAAATTTTCAATCTTAAGCATTCTTAGCCGTCCCTTCTCCGCCCTTTTCTCCAAGGTAGGCCTTTATTACTTCCTCGTTGTTCCTTATCTCGTAAGGATTGCCGCTGGCGATCTTCTTTCCGAAGTTGAGGACGTTGATCCTGTCGCAGATTCCCATGACGAGCTTCATGTCATGCTCTATGAGGAGTATGGACACATCGAACTCATCCCGGAGCCTTCCGATAAGGTTCATGAGGTCATGAGTTTCGGCAGGATTCATGCCTGCCGCAGGCTCATCAAGCAGGAGAAGCTTTGGGTCTGTTGCCAGTGCCCTGACTATCTCAAGCCTTCTCTGTTCTCCGTATGAGAGGTTCCTGGCCTTCTCCTCCCTCTTCTCGTATAGGTTGAAAAGAGCAAGCAGGCTATTTACCTTCTCGTCAAGGGCTGCTTCAGCCTTGAAGAATCTCGGGAGCCTCAGCACAGCCTCAGCCAGATTGTAATCCGTCTTGTTGGTGTGTGAGATCCTTACGTTGTCTCCGACAGTCAGGCCTGAGAAAAGCCTTATGTTCTGGAAGGTCCTGGCGATTCCCATGGATGATATCTTATGGGGCTTAATCCCGTTTATGACCTTTCCTTCGTATTTTATATCTCCCTCTGTAGGAGTGTATATTCCAGTGAGCATATTGAATACCGTAGTCTTGCCTGCTCCGTTGGGACCAATCAAGCCCACCACTTCATTCTTTCCGATATCGAGAGTCAGCTGTGAAACAGCGCTGAGACCGCCGAACTTCATGGTGACATTTTCAACATTCAGCATGATTCATCCCCCTTTCTAAGATATTTGGTCTTTGTCATCTTTCTTCTTCCCAAGCCCCTTGAAGCTGTTCCTGAAGATGTTCAGGGAAAGCTCCTTGGATCCCATGAGGCCCTGCGGCCTGAATATCATGAGTATGATAAGGGAGGCTGAGTAGATGATCATCCTAAGGTCGCTTACGCTCCTCAGAAGCTCCGGAAGGAACGTGAGGAATATTGCTCCGAATATGCTTCCTGTGATTGAACCAAGTCCTCCAAGGACTGCATATGTCAGGATCTCTATTGACCTTGTGAAGCTGAAGACCTCAGGCTTGAGGTATCCAATGTAATGAGCGTACAGAGCTCCACCGACTCCGGCTATGAAAGCCGCTATCATGAAGGACTGTATCTTGAATTTCGTAGTGTCAACACCCATGGCTTCCGCAGCTATCTCATTTTCCCTTACAGAAAGCATGGCCCTGCCCGGTGCCGACTTTATGATGTTCCTTATGCCGATGGCTACAAGTACAGTAACCATGAAGGTCAGAGTGAAGTTGGTTTCAAGAGGAATCCCTGTGAAGCCCCTGGGTCCGCCAACATAGTTGATATTGACCAGGACGACCCTGATGATTTCACCGAAGCCAAGAGTGGTTATTGCGAAGTAATCTCCCCTCAGCTTAAGTGTAGGGATACCTATGAGCAGCGATATTACAGCTGCCAGTATTCCGCCGACAATAAGAGCGGGGATGAAGGGAATGTCGAACTTTGCTGTAAGTACAGCAGAGCCATAGGCTCCGATCGACATGAACCCGGCATGTCCGAGTGACAGCTGTCCTGTGAAGCCTGTTATGAGGTTCAGGGAAAGCGCTAGTATTATGTTGATTAAGCTCAGGTTGATTATGCCCGCATAGTACCTGTTGATCATGCCAGCATTCTTGAGGCTGATAAGTACAACGTAAAGCACTATGATGAGGACGATCTTCAAAGCCATCTCAATGTTCTTTTTTGGCATCTTCTTTATTCTGTCCATGTTATACCTTCTCACTTTCAACTTTTCCAAGTATTCCCGTAGGCTTTACGAGAAGCACTATGATCAGTATGGAGAAAGCTATTGCGTCTGACAAACTGGTTGAGATATATGCCTTTGTCAGGGTTTCAGCTATGCCTATGAAGACTCCTCCGAGAAGCGCACCAGGTATTATTCCTATGCCACCCAGAACGGCTGAAACGAAAGCCTTCAGGCCGGGCATCATTCCCATATAAGGGTCTATGCTGGTCCAGCTTAATGCAACCATTATTCCTGCAGCACCTGCCAGGATGGATCCCAGGAAGAACGTGAAGGAAATGGTCTTGTTTACGCTTATTCCCATAAGCTGTGCAGCCTCCATGTCATACGAGACAGCTCTCATGGCCTTGCCCATCTTTGTCCTGAAAACTATGAACTGCAGGAGTATGACGAGAAGTATGGAGATCCCGAAGGTCAGAAGCTGTATGTTTGTAACTTGAAAAAGCCCCAAATCATATTTGTGCACCGGAATAAGTTCCGGGAATGATTTCGGCGACGGTCCGACTATATACCTCATAC
>DIWI01000111.1:5379-8270 GCA_002428415.1 Clostridiaceae bacterium UBA6110 | reverse complement strand
GTTCGGCATTCCGTTCATCAAGGTATCCTTCTTCGGAAGAGAAGATACCACAGCCTCGCTGCTTCGTGTGGCGGAGGCACTCGGTGATGAAACAGCGATCGCAAGGGCCAGGGCCTTCTGCGAGACGCAGGAGGCTGACCTGATAGGGTTTGAGGACATGTACCGGCCGCGCCTTGCTGGGAAGAAGGCCGCCATATACGTGGGAGGAGGCTTCAAAGCCATTTCACTCATACGTCAGTTCAACACCATGGGAATAGAGACAGTGGTGGTTGGCACCCAGACTGGCAAGCCCGATGACTATGAGGTGATAGGTCAGCTGGTTGGGAAGGACTGCATCGTATTGGATGATGCAAATCCCGCAGAGCTCGAAACCTTCATGAAGGAAAAGGGTGCTGACATTCTGGTGGGCGGTGTGAAGGAGAGGCCTCTCGCCTATAAGCTGGGCATCGCCTTCTGCGACCACAACCACGAGCGAAAGCACGCACTGGCCGGATATGAGGGCGTCAGGAACTTCACGCTTGAGGTAAACAGCTCTATTAACAGTCCGGTATGGAGCTATACGGAGGTGGAGCTATGAGTAAGGACCTTGTCAATCTGAACGTCAATCCATGCAAGATGTGCATGCCGATGGGTACGGCCACTGCGTTTTACGGCATTGCTAAATGCATGACTATACTGCACGGCTCCCAGGGCTGCGCCACATATATACGTCGCCATATGGCGACCCACTACAACGAGCCGGTGGATATTGCCTCCACCTCATTGACGGAGCATGGAACCATTTTCGGAGGTGAGAAGAATCTCCTGAAGGGCCTGTCAAATCTTGTAAAGCTTTATGACCCCAAGGTCATAGGTGTTGCAACTACCTGTCTCGCAGAGACCATAGGAGAGGATGTGGAGCGAATAATCGCTGCCTTCCACGAGGAGAATCCGGACCTTGATGTTGCCATCATTCCGGTTGCATCCGCAGGCTACGGGGGGACCCAGTATGAAGGATTCTTCCATGCGCTGCACTCGATCGTGTCCCATGTGAAGATGGATGTTTCACCCCATGACGGCATCAATGTCATCACAGGCATCATGTCCCCGGCGGATACCAGGGCGCTAAAGGCGCTCCTTGACAGCACAAAACTAAGCTATACGATTCTTCCTGACCTTTCGGATAATCTTGACGGTGCACATGACCCTGATTATAACCGCCTTCCCTCAGGCGGAACAGCACTTGAAGAAATTGCAGGGATGGCAGGGGCCAGGCACACCCTGGAGCTTACGACCTTCGCCAAAGGAGACCTGTCCCCGGCGGAATACCTTGAAAAGACCTACGGAGTCCCTTATACAAGACTTTCCCTGCCGGTAGGACTTCGTGACACTGATAACCTGATCCATGCACTTAAAGCCCTTGGCGGCATGGTGAGCGACTCGGTTCGTGCTGAGAGGGGACGCTATCTAGATGCGATGATTGATTCGCACAAGTATAATGCCGAGGGCCGCTGTGCCATCTTCGGAGAACCTGACTTTGTATATTCGATGACCCGCCTTTGTACCGAAAACGGCATAATGCCGGTTCTGGTGGCTACAGGCGCAAAGTGCCCGGGTCTTTCAGATATTATTCATCCGGACCTTGAAAAGGTTGCCTCGCAGTTTTTTGTGGGTGATTTCAAGGTTCTTGACGATACGGATTTTGACACTATTGAACATTACTGCGAGGAGCTTGGAGTCAATCTAATGATCGGGTCCTCAGACGGCCGCAGGGTGGCAGAAAAGCTGGAGCTTCCATTGGTTCGCTGTGCCTTTCCAATCCACGACCATGTGGGTGGCCAGCGGGTGCGTACGATTCTCTATGACGGCGGCATAGCCCTGCTCGATTCCGCCACGAATCAGCTTCTTTCCCGAAAGGAAAAGGCGTTTCGAGGCAAGATGCTTGATTCATATTACAAAGGGGAGGAAAACAGCATGGATAAGATTGAAAACAAAGACGCAGTGAATGAAAGGGCAACAACAATTGAAGCAAAGACAGCTGCTCATCCATGCTTCAACGGCTGCGGCACCGGGTATGCCAGGATGCACCTTCCCGTAGCTCCAGCCTGCAACGTCCAATGCAATTACTGTGTACGGAAATTTGACTGTCCTAATGAGAGCAGACCCGGCGTTACTACCGAGGTGCTGACTCCGGAACAGGCGAGGGACAAGTATATATATGTAAAGGAAAAGATGCCGAACCTGAGTGTAGTAGGAATCGCAGGACCCGGAGATTCACTTGCTGAATGGGAAAAGACGTCAGCCTCGCTGAGGCTTATCCGAGAAGTGGACCCTGACGTCACCTTCTGCCTCTCCACCAATGGCCTGATGCTGCCAATATATGCGGATGAACTGGTTAGTCTGGGAGTAAGCCATGTGACTGTCACACTGAACGCAGTGGATCCGGTCATTGGTGCAAAGATCTACAAGCACATCAACTTCATGGGCGTCAGGTATACCGGCGAGACCGGTGCTGCCATCCTGCTCGCAAACCAGCTGTCAGGAATCAAGCGCCTGTGTGACCTTGGAATAATATGCAAGGTGAACATCGTGATGCTCAAGGGCATAAACGACAGGCATATACCAAAGGTTGTTGAAACCGTAAAGGGGATGGGCTGCTACATAACAAACATCATGCAGATGATCCCGGTCAAGGGCTCCGCCTTTGAGAACATGGAGCTGACATCCAACAGGGAGATAACTGAAATGCGAAACAGCTGCGGTGAGAGCATGCTTCAGATGTACCATTGCCGCCAGTGCCGCGCTGATGCCATAGGTACCCTGGACAACGACCAGTCCTATGAGTTCAGGGGCTGCGGAACCGGCGGAATCAAGATGATCGACGAACCTGCAGTGAAGCCGAAGCCAATTCT
>DIWI01000111.1:0-5299 GCA_002428415.1 Clostridiaceae bacterium UBA6110 | reverse complement strand
CTGCCGTTGTATCGATGCGAATCGGTGAAGCGCCAAAGGAAAAGCTGCGAAGCAGGGGAATAACCTCGATAACCACATACGACCGCATTGAAGATGCAGTTAAAACCGCCGTCCAGGAATATCTGGCGGTCTGACAGGAGGAAACATTATGGTAGTACCAAAGTATCATGTATTTGTATGCACAAGCTGCCGGTTGAACGGAGCCCAGAAGGGCTTCTGCCACCAGAAGGGCAGTGTGGACCTTGTGGGACATCTGATGGAGGAAATCGAGGACCGTGACCTCTCGGGCGAGGTAATGGTAACAAACACCGGCTGTTTCGGTATCTGTGCCCGTGGCCCTGCCATGGTCGTATATCCTGAAGGGGTCTGGTACGGAAATCTCACTGAATCCGACATCGATACTATCGTGGAAGAGCATTTTGAGGGTGGAAAGCCAGTTAAGGCTCTCAGGATATAAGCGTATAAGGGACAGCATCCTCGGGATGCTGTCCCTGCGCCTAACTTACAAATCATATGGGAGGTGACTCTTATGATCAGGCTCATAGACAAGACACTTACCGTCCTCGATACGACGCTCTGCAGAACCGAAGTCCTTAAGGAATTTTGCGAGCTGCTCCATAAGATGGGTATCGATTCTGTCGAGATGGACCTCTCTACTGCAGAACGGATGGATTCAGCTTTTGCTGAGGAATTCACACTTGTGCGTGTGGAGGATAAAAAGGAGGACATCAGGTGTTATTCCAGGCTGTCTTGCCATAATTCCGGCTTGGATGTCATACCCAGGGTCATCAATGAGATCCAGGTGAATGACATTGGCGAATTGGGCCTTCTGGAAATCTATCAGGCATGCGGCAACATACGTATCGCAGGCCTCTGTGACCTGATGCTTCATGACTTCCAGAGAGTTTTCAGAGAAATCCGAAGACCTCTGCCATTAGCTTCTGAACTTTGCCCAACTAACGACTGCGGTTGCGCGGGAGCTATTTTGACCGAATGGCTTATGGATGGAGGTAGCGGTGTGGGTACCTTTATGGGTGTGGGCGGATTTGCACCTCTCGAGGAAGTGATCATGGCATTGCACATAGCAAAGCAGTACAGAAAAGACCTTGACCTGTCCATGATGCCCCGCCTATGCCAGCTATTCACTGAGATTTCAGGAATTCATGTGCCACCCCACAAGCCGATAGTGGGACATGCTGTCTTTGAAGTGGAGTCAGGTATCCATGTGGATGGAATACTGAAGAACGCTGCCAACTATGAACCCTTCGCTCCTGAGGCGGTTGGTACAAAGCGGAGGTTTGTCATCGGTAAGCATTCTGGCCTGGCAAGTCTTAAGTGCTGCATGAATGACCTTGGATATGAGCTTGAGGCTGAGGCTTTTCCATTGCTGCTGGAAGAAGTGAGAAGTGAAGCAGTAAGCATCTCCCGAGCTCTGAAAGATGAAGAGGTGCTTGCTTTGGTTGAGAAAGTGAGGTTTAAGCATGAAACAAAAAGCAATTCTCATGGATACCACGCTTCGTGACGGTGAACAGCGACCCGGCTGCGCATTTTCCCATTACCAGAAGCTGCAGGTCGCGATGATGCTGGATGGTGCCGGAATATACCAGATTGATGCAGGGACTCCTGCGATGGGTAGGGAGGAGTGCGACATCATACGTGAAATAGCTGCAAACAGAGTGTATTCGAATATATCTGTGTGGTGCCGGATGAATGAGAGGGACCTTCGGCAGGCTATAGGCTGCTCTCCGGATAATATCCACATATCGGCCCCAATCTCAGACTCCCACATCTATTCCAAGCTCGGAAAGGACAAGACCTGGCTAAAAAATGAGCTCTTTCACAGCGTTGAATTCGTACAGGATAAGGGGATGACTGTGACAGTAGGATTTGAGGACGCCTCAAGGGCGGACATAAACTTCATGTCAGAAATATCATCAGAGCTGCGGGAGCGGAAGGTGCTGCGCGTACAGTTCTCTGATACCGTCGGTATACTTACGCCGCAGCGTACCTATGAGTACCTGACTGCGCTCATCCGCGGCGGCAGTCCGCCAATCACTTTCCACGGCCACAATGACCTTGGAATGGCCGTTGCAAACTCAATCGCTGCCCTTCGCGCAGGGGCCGTTGGTATTGAAGCTACATTGCTAGGTTTAGGCGAGAGGGCAGGAAACTGTGATTTGGAAAAGCTGGTCGGAGCAATCAGCCAAACCTATGACACCGGACTCACTTTGGACAATGCGAGGCTGTTATCAAGAAAAGCCCGGGAGATCCTCTGCATATGTGATTCTAGCCAGTGACCTAAGTTTTAGAGAAGAGGAAATTGTCTTCGAGAATAATCTAAGACTCGCTTCAAAATGACCACGCACGTGGAATGTGTGCTGGGACTACGAAAGAAAGACTAATGTCTGATGGGAGTCCGAGAGACTGTTACTATTTATAGTCGCTTATGGTTAGCACTAAGAAAGGGAAAAAGCAATCAGCTTATGGACTGGAGCGGCAGGGAATAAACGAAGTATGATAACAGGCCCACGGCGGCGAATATGTGGATTTAAGGAAAATGATTTGACTTTTATGCTCAGAACTTTTGGAGAGTTGAGTGTGAAAGTCATTTTTGTATTTAAAAGATGAATATAATAGAGAGTGTTTAGCTAAAGTGTTTTTAATTCCAGCATGATTTTCTTTACATATAAAGAATAAAGTGCTAAAATTAAAAAAATACATACTTAAATTTTAAAAACTGCACGTTATTCTCTAAAAACGGAGAATAACGTTCTAAATATAAAAAGAGGTGAGTAAAGTGGAAGTCTATAATCAGCTGGCAAAATACCCGATTTTTACAATCGCTGAGGTGGAAAGATTAGCTGGTAATACTAAAACTGCATATTCCCAACTGGACCGGTTAATGAAAAATGGATTAGTTAAAAAAATACGGAAGAATATTTATTCTGCGATTAATCCTGTGACTGGACAGATTGTAGCCACGCGTTATCAAATCGCTTGTGCAATAACTGACACTGCTTATATATCTCACCACAGTGCTTTTGAGTATTACGGCCTCGCAAATCAAGTATTCTATGATGTCTATGTTTCATCTGAAACAAGATTCAATTCATTTGAGTATGACAATATAACCTACAAATTTGTTGCCTCAAGAATGGGAGAAGGCGTAGTGAAAGCAAAAAATACGACAGGGGTTCGGATAACTGACTTAGAAAGAACCGTTATCGATAGCATACGCGACTATAACAAAATAGGTGGTTTTGAGGAACTGTTGCATTGTCTTGAAGGTGTCCATTTTCTCGATGAAGCAAAGATTGTCCGCTATTTAGAAGTTTATAATACGCAAGGGTTGTATCAAAAGGTAGGATACCTGCTGGAGCATTATCAGAAAGAGATGCAGTTGTCCAACGCTTTTAGCGACTTTTGCAAAGGTAAAATAGGAAAGAGCAAGCGGTATTTACTGAATGATTCGAATGAACGAAGCATTTATAATAGCGAGTGGGAGCTGATGGTGCCAGAAGGACTTTTCAAAATAGCAGAGCAAGGTGGTGATATTCTTGCCTAATTACGACATTACTTATCTGGGCAAAAAAGCAGAGCAACTTGGTTTTTCCGAGATACATTGGAGAAGGTAACGAGGCTGTCAGATGTTTTGGAATATTTAAATACAAATCCGATTCTCTAGGAAACCCTAGCTTTAAAAGGCGGAACAGCAATTAATCTGACGATTTTCAATTTGCCTCGACTTTCTGTAGATATTGATTTGGACTATCTGATTAACAACAGCAGAGAAGAAATGCTGGAGCAACGTGAGTTGATCTATGGTACTATTGATCGCTATATGTTGTCCCAAGGATATTCCAAAAATGCAAAAACTAAGAATCCACATAGTTTAGATTCTTGGGTGATTACATTGGAGCAAGTGGGAATAGAGACAATCTCAAGATTGAAATCAATTATTCGCTTCGAGCACACATATTACCTGCAGAAGAAAGGCCGATCATTACCGAGCATTTCACAAATGAGTATAAGGTAAAAACCCTTGCACCTATAGAAATTTACGGAAGTAAGATTAACGCACTGCTAAGTAGAGCTGCAGCAAGGGATTTATATGATGCTCGAAACATGATTCACTTTGGACTATTCGATGAGTCAGAGGAAGCACTTCTTAGAAAAGCGGTGGTATTCTATGCGGCGATATCAGCAAAGGATATCAATAAAACCTTTGATAAGAGCGCAATAGACTCAATCACAGAAAGGAAAATCAAAACGGATTTACTTCCAGTGATAAAGCGAAGAGATGATTTTGAGTTAGAATCTGTGAAGAAACTTGTTAAAAAATATATTTCTGATTTAATGATTTTAACGGCTGAAGAAAATGAATTTTTAAGTCGTTTTGAAAATGGACAATATGTGCCTGAATTGCTGTTTGAGGAACAGAAAGTACTGGAGCGTATTAAAAATCATCCAATGGCTTTGTGGAAAACAAGAGAAGGGAAATTGCTACTTACTGAGTAGCTTTTTCAAAAGAAAATGCTCAAAACTAAGTTTTGTTCTTAAAGTTTTGGAATAGGAAATTTCAGTAAATACACTTTGACTTCTTCACACAAGATGGCCGTGTTTTTATGAATTGGGCTATTTTCAATGTCTGGTATTGAAGTAACAGACCATTTTTCTGAGGTCACGAGAATGGTCCAGATAGGTAGTGAATCAAGGAGAAACATAGCGGTAGTATCATGACAAAAACTCTGGCACTGAAGCGGGTGAGAGCTTTAGGGTTAGACCACATAAATACTAGGGGAGAAAAGGAAGCCTGATACTTCAGGCAGTCTTACCAGACAATATTAGGTATTAAGAAAAGCGGCTTTTAAGGCCGCTTTTCTGCGTAATGTGAAACAATGGAATATCCAGGCGGATAATTAAAATATGTCATCTCCGCTCTTGAATTCAAGTCCTGGATGATTGTCGAAGCGAACAACTCCAATTACTGCCTTACCTTGAACTGCCTTCTTTACAGCAGCAGTGCCTTCGATACCGAAGCCTCCGCAAAGCTCGATAGCCACATTGCCTTCATCTGCGAGTGCTTTCGCGGCAATCTCTGCTTCCCTGTAATCAGGCACGCCGACAACGGTGAGGGTGACAGCGGGGGTATCAACAACAGAGCGATGGACAGTCGGATCAGCTCCGGGTGCCAGAAAAATGAATGCCGCTTTAAGTGCCATGGAATTACCGCCTTTCGCATGTATTCTCAAGCCAATTATATTACTCAGTATGGTATAACCTGACTTTTACAGTATAG
>DIWI01000070.1 GCA_002428415.1 Clostridiaceae bacterium UBA6110 | reverse complement strand
CACAAGTTCAACTATGAGCAGGCAAAGAAGGAAAAGGAAGCCAGGAAGAACCAGAAGGTCATAACCCTAAAGGAAATACGCTTCAGTCCGTCAACTGAGGAACACGACATCGACATCAAAGCCAACAATGCAAGGAAGTTCCTGCAGGACGGCGACAAGCTGAAGGTTACCGTGAGGTTCAGGGGAAGAGAAGCTGCTTATTCACAGAACGGTTTGAAGATACTGGAATCCTTCGCCGGCAAGTTGGAAGATGTTGGCATCATTGAAAAACCTGCAAAAATGGAAGGCAGGAACATGATTATGATTATGACACCTAAAAAATCTTAACTCAAGGGGAGGAAACCACTATGCCAAAAATGAAGACACATAGAGCCACTGCAAAGAGGATAAAGAAGACAGGAAGCGGAAAGTTCAAGAGAGCTAAGGCGTTCAAGAGCCACATCCTCACGAAGAAGTCTTCCAAGAGGAAGAGAAACCTCAGGAAGAGCGGATATGTATCAGCTTCCCAGGTAAAGACAATCAAGAAGCTGCTGCCTTACATTTAGTAGGAATACGGGAGGATAGAAAATGGCAAGAGTAAAAAGGGCCGTAAACGCCCATAAGAACCATAAGAAAGTATTGAAGCTCGCCAAGGGTTACTACGGCGGAAAGAGCAAGCTCTTCAGAACTGCGAATGAAACAGTAATAAGGGCGCTAAGGAACGCATATGTTGGAAGGAAGCTCAAGAAGAGAGACTTCAGAAGCCTCTGGATAGCAAGAATAAACGCTGCAGCAAGGATGAACGGACTCACCTATTCAAGGCTGATGAACGGACTCAAGCTCGCAGGAATTGAAATCAACAGGAAGATGCTCTCAGAGATCGCGATAAACGATCCAAAAGCATTCACTGAGATTGTCAACACAGCAAAGACAAAGCTAGCTTAATTTAATTGACCTTATTGAGCCAATAAACCTGACTTCTTGTCAGGTTTTATTGTTTTGCAGAAATAGAGCAACAGCCACTGAGAGAGTTATAGTGTCCTGTTCACTTGAACTAATGCCATAATAGATATATTATTATAGAATAACAAAAGCTTCGAGGTGCGTTATGAAAATACCCGTTACCAAGAAAAGAGCCCTGAATCCAGTCCAGATATTGTCAATCGGATTCGCCGCGGTGATACTCACTGGCGGTCTGATATTATCTCTTCCAATATCATCACAGTCCGGTGAATTCACAAATTTCCTTGATTCTGTGTTTACCGCCACATCTGCGGTGTGCGTCACGGGACTTGTGACGATTGATACAGGGTCACACTGGAATTATTTCGGAAAGACAATTATCGCAATACTCATCGAACTTGGTGGTCTTGGATTCATGTCTGTGACTACCCTGGTAGCACTCGTAATAGGTAAGAAGATCACACTTAAGGAAAGGCTCGTCATGCAGGAGGCCTATAATGCTCAGAACCTTCAGGGAATAATAAGGCTTGTCCGATATATCCTTATTTTCACCCTCGGTGTCCAGTTGACTGCAGCTCTTGTACTAATGACACAGTTCATACCAGAATTCGGGATTGGAAAGGGCATATACTATGGAATTTGGCATTCGATTTCGGCATTCTGCAATGCAGGCTTTGACCTGTTTGGTAATGAGGTCACAGGGAAATTCCAGTCTCTTACCTTAAGGAATACGAACAAGATCGTACTCCTCACGTTAGGAAACCTTATAATAATTGGCGGCCTTGGTTTCTCAGTCTGGCTCGAGCTGTGGAACAACCGCAAGAAGCCCAAGATGCTGAAGAGACTTTCACTTCACTCGAAGGTCGTACTCCTCATGACTGCAATCCTCATATTCGGGGGAGCACTTATCTTCCTTCTGCTTGAATGGAACTATACCCTGACCGGGATGAACTTTGTAGACAAGCTTATCAATGCCTGGTTCGCCTCGCTCACTCCGAGGACCGCAGGCTTCAATTCAGTGAACACCACAGACATGGCTCCGGCAAGCAGGTTCATAACAATGCTTCTGATGTTCATTGGAGGTTCTCCTGGTTCGACTGCAGGCGGTATCAAGACAACGACCTTCGGTATAGTAATATTCACTATATTCTGCGTCCTGAAGGGTAGGGAAGATACCGAACTGTTTGGAAAGCGTCTGTCAAAGGGCACCGTATACAAGGCGGTAGCAGTCTTTTCAATTGGACTGTCACTGGTACTGTTCGACGTCATCATACTTTCGATAACCGAATCAGGCACATCCCTTGAGCTCATCATGTACGAAGTCTTCTCTGCATTCGGAACCGTCGGTCTGACCCTTGGAATCACTCCAGGGCTGACATCGGTAGGCAAGGTGGTCATACTGACAACCATGTATCTTGGAAGAGTTGGACCAATGACAGTCATGCTTGCACTCGCAAACATCAAGGCGCCTGCAGCAATAAAGTACCCAGAAGACCATCTATTAATCGGATAAAGGCGGGAGAAATCATATGGCAAGCAAGCAATACGTAGTAATAGGACTTGGAAGATTCGGAAGGTCTGTCGCAGAGACGCTTTTTACAATGGGGCATGATGTTCTTGCGATAGATTCCGACGAAGATGTGATCCAGAATATTTCTGACAAGGTGACTCATGCGGTCCAGATGGACGCAACTGATGAATATGCGCTGAGGACCCTTGGGATAAGGAATTTCGATGTAGCAGTAGTAACCATTGGCTCAAATGTGCAGGCATCGATCATGACAACCCTGATTCTCAGGGAATCAGGGGTAAAGTACATAGTTGCAAAGGCTCAAAGTGAAATGCATGCTAAGGTCCTGACTAAAATCGGCGCAGACAAGGTCATTCTTCCTGAAAGGGATATGGGAGTCAGGGTAGCGCACAACCTTGTTTCATCAAACCTCCTCGATTTCATAGAGCTTTCACCTGATTACAGTGTGATAGAAATCCAGGCTCCTACAGACTGGTATGGCATGGAAATTCTTGACCTTGATGTCAGGTCAAAATACGGAATTAACATAATGGCTATTAAATCTATCGACGACATCAACATTTCCCCTAATGCCAAGGACAAGATAAAGGAAGGAGACGTGCTCCTCTGCATAGGAAACACAGAAGATCTTGCAAGACTTGAGCACATGATATCAGGTGACTAGAGTGATTGCCATTGAAAGCAAAAGCAACCCAAGGATCAGGGAATTGAGGAAGCTCATGGACAGGAAGGAAAGGCGCCTTAAGGGACTTTTCCTCGTTGAGGGTTTCAGAATGGTCCAGGAGGCCTTCAGGGCAGGCATGGATGTCATGACTGTGGTCTATGACAAAGAAGAGGAAGACCAGCTCAATAGGTACCTGGGAAGCTATATCCCTTCTGAGGGCATTGAGCTTATTGTCACAAACCCTGATGTGATAAGGAGTCTCTCATCTACCGGGACACCCCAGGGTGTGGTCGCCGTGGTCGCAGATTCGAGAAAGGTTCCGGAATCCAAAGGGCTCATGGTGTACCTTGACAGGCTCCAGGACCCGGGAAACGTCGGAACCATCATACGCTCAGCCCACGCAGGAGGGGCCAGCCGGGTAATTCTGGGAAAAGGAACTGCCGATCCGTACTCCGAAAAGGCAATGAGAAGCTCCATGGGATCCATATTCCACCTGCCGGTTACACTTGATGGAGACGAGGAGCTTGAGAAACTTGCATCAGAAGGGATCCCACTTGCAGTGACTTCACTTGAAGCAGATAGAAGCATTTATTCCGTGGACCTTACAGGCGACATGATTCTTGTGATAGGTAACGAAGGGAACGGAGTAAGCCCGGAATTGATGGATAGGGCGACGATACTTCTCAGGATTCCAATGCCGGGTAATGCGGAAAGTCTTAATGCATCGGTTGCCGCATCGGTAATCATATTCGAAAGGGTACGCCAGCTCGGGGAATCAAAAAAACACGGATAATGCCCCGCTTGAATTAAGTTTTACAATGATTTATAATTAATGAGCATATTCATACAGGCACTGATTAAGAGAGTAGTCTGGAATGCTTCCATAAAGGGATGCTGCGCCGCAGACTGAAAGCGCACATGGAAAGCACCTGATGAAGTTCACTTATGAGCTCCGGAGATGAAATCAGTAGTCTTCGGCGGTTAGAACCGTTATATTCCTAAAGTGGGCTGATCTTCAGCCAACTTAGGGTGGTACCGCGGAAATATCCGTCCCTATTTTGGGGCGGTTTTTTATTATAAAAAATTAATCTTATGAAGCACGGAAATGGAGGAAAATATGAGAAACCAGATTGAATCGATCAAACAGGAATTCCTGGCTAAAATTGCAGACGTCTCAAACATGGAAGAGATAGAGAAGCTCAGGGTGGAATTTCTCGGAAAGAAGGGTGCGTTCACGCAGGTCCTCAGGAGCATGGGAGCTCTGACTCCCGAAGAGAGACCTCTCATGGGCAAGCTCGTGAATGATGCCAAAGAAGAGCTCGAATCGAGAATAGAAAGTCTAAAGGATGAGCTTAAGAACAAGGAAAGGGAGAGGAAGCTTTCGTCAGAGGTCGTAGATATCACCCTTCCAGGCAAGAGGCCTGTGATTGGCGGAAATCATCCGCTCAGCCTTACGCTGAATGAAATCGAGAAGATATTCCTCGAAATGGGCTTCACCATAGAGGAAGGGCCTGAGGTTGAGCTTGACTACTACAACTTCGAGACTCTGAACATACCCAAGGACCACCCTGCAAGGGGCGAGCAGGATACCTTCTACATCAACGACAATGTTGTTCTAAGGACCCAGACCTCGCCAGTGCAGATACGAACCATGGAACAGCAGAAGCCTCCAATAAAGATGATATCCCCCGGAAAGGTATACAGGTCCGATGACCTGGATGCAACCCACTCACCGATATTCTACCAGATAGAAGGTCTTGTCATCGACAAGGGTATAACCTTCGCAGACCTTAAGGGCACTCTCGAGCAGTTTGTAAAGAAGCTCTACGGTGAAGGGATGAAGACAAAGTTCAGGCCTCATCACTTCCCGTTCACCGAACCTTCGGCGGAGATGGATGCAACCTGCTTCGTATGCGGCGGCGAAGGCTGCAGGGTATGCAAGGGAGAAGGCTGGATAGAGCTTGTCGGCTGCGGCATGGTCCATCCTGATGTCCTCCGGAACGGCGGAATAGACCCTGAAGAATATTCAGGCTTTGCGTTCGGATTCGGTCTGGACAGGCTTGTAATGCTGAAATATGGAATAGACGATATCAGGCTCCTGTACGAAAGCGACATGAGATTCCTGAAGCAGTTCAGATAGGAGGGACTTATTTATGAAATTACCTGTGAATTGGCTGAAAGACTATGTCGACATAGATATCGACATCAAGATTCTCGGAGACAGGCTTACAATGTCAGGCTCAAAAGTAGAGGGCGTCGAGGAGACTTTCAAGATAATAGAAAATGTTGTGACTGGAAAGATAGTAGAGCTCGGGAAGCACCCGGAGGCTGACAAGCTGCTGATCTGTCAGGTTGATATCGGAAACGGATCAATAATCCAGATAGTGACAGCTGCTACAAACATGAAGGAAGGGGACACCATTCCGGTTGCGCTTCATGGTTCCACCCTTTGGGGAGGTCTGAAAATCAAGAAGGGCAAGCTGAGAGGTATTGAATCCAACGGCATGTTCTGTTCCATGGAGGAGCTGGGACTCGCTGAAGAGGGGACCTGCGACGGCCTTATGATCCTGAAGGATGGAACTCCTCTGGGAAAGGATATCAAGGAGGTGCTCGGTCTCAACGGTGGAGTTCTTGACCTTGAGATAACCTCAAACAGGCCTGACTGCCTCAGCATAATCGGAATGGCAAGAGAAACTGCCGCTACACTTGGTTTAAGCTACAGGCAGCCAAACTACGAATATGTTCCAGCAGTATCCGCTGATGCATCAGTATCTGTCTCCATAGACACTGACAAATGCAGAAGGTATATGGCTAAGGAGATCGTCAACGTAAAGATCGAGGAAAGCCCTGAGTGGATACAGTCAAGGCTTCTTGAAGCAGGGGTAAGACCGATAAACAACATCGTCGACCTCACAAATTTCGTCATGCTTGAGATAGGTCAGCCTCTCCATGCCTTCGACAGAAGGGAGATAACCTCAGGTGTCATAAGGATAGCCGAGTCTGTTGAAGGAACGAAGTTCACCACTCTTGACTCAGTAGAAAGGACCCTCAATACAGGCACCATACTGATCCAGGATGATTCCAAGGTAATAGGCCTCGGAGGAATCATGGGCGGACTGGATTCAGAGATAAAGGACGATACAACCAGGATCATCCTTGAGGCGGCGAACTTTGACGGAGTATCCATAAGAAGGTCCGAGGGATACCTTGGACTGAAGACCGAAGCATCCCTGAGGTTCAACAAGGACATAGACCCGAACCTCTGCGAGTTGGCTGTGAACAGGTTCTGCAGTCTGGTTGAGGAGCTTAAGGCAGGAGATATCGTCTCCGGAACAGTGGACGTATACAACGAAAGGAGGCTCCCTAATGAGATCACCCTTGGCGTCAGCTATGTTAACTCATTCATAGGCACCGACATCAGCGGCGACGAGATGGTAAGGATACTTGAGAGCCTTGACATGAAAGCGGAGCTTAATGATGGCGTACTTACTGTAACTACCCCTACCTTCAGAGGTGACCTTAACATCAAGGAGGACATCGCTGAGGAGATTGCTAGGATTTACGGATATGACAGGATACCTGCAACCGTTCCTTCGATAAGGACAGTAAGGAGCGGAAAATATCCTATCCAGAGGATGAGGGATACCCTGAAGCAGGTGCTTGTGGCTTCAGGACTGTATGAATCCATAGCCTACTCGTTCATATCAAGAAAAGACCTGGACAAGGTGCTTGTTCCGGATGACTCGGAACTTAGGAAAGTGGTAGAGATAAGGAATCCCCTCGGAGAGGACTACTCAATAATGAGGACAACCTCCGTCCCTTCGATGATGGAGAATCTTTCAAGAAACCTGACAAGGAGCAACCCTGAAGCAGCGCTTTTTGAGATCGGCAGGATATACCTGGACAGGAACGAAGTCCTTCCTCTCGAGAAGGAGGTCCTTACAGTCGGAATGTATGGCGGTGACCTTCTATTCGAGGTCAAGGGTCTTCTCGAGACAATACTTGAGGAGTTCGGCATTGAAAAGGTAACCTATGACAGGTCTAAGAAGGTAGCCTACCATCCAGGAAAATCAGCAGATGTTGCAGCTGGCGGAGAAGCCATCGGTACCTTCGGTGAAATCCACCCCTCTGTTTTGGACAACTATGGAATAGATGTTCCATGCTGCATACTGGAGCTTGACCTTGATACGCTCTACAGGAAGGCTTCGCTCACAAGAAAATACAGCCAGCTTCCAAAGTATCCGGCGATTTCAAGGGACCTTGCGGTGCTTGTTGACGATGCAGTACTGTCAGGCCAGATTGAGGCTGTGATCACAAAGCAGGGAGGAGCGCTCCTTGAAAGCGTGAAGCTGTTTGATGTCTACAAGGGGTCACAGGTTCCTGAAGGAAAGAAATCAATAGCATACAGTCTTGTCTACAGGAATGCAGAAAGGACCCTCACTGACGGTGAAGTCCAGAAGGTCCATGACAAGATACTGAGAAGCCTTGAGTACCAGCTTGGGGCAGTTCTGAGATAACCATAGGCCGCGTGAGCGGCCTTCTTTCAGTCATTCAAAGTAATAGCCTGATTGGGGGGTCTGCAATGAAGGAAACCAGCAAAAGAAGGATACAGGCTGAAGAGACCAGGGATAGAATATACAAGTCAGCCATAAACCTCATGAAGACAAAGGGCTACGAGAACTTCACAGTAAGTGAGGTCTGCAGGGAAGCCGGAGTTTCCGTAGGGTCGTTCTATTCCTATTTTGTAACCAAGTACGATATCCTGGTAGAGATATTCAAGAAAGCCGATGATTATTTCAAGGATGTGGTTGAGGAGAATCTGATGAAGGGTAACGGCCTTGATGAAATCGTCCTGTACTTCAGATATTACGGCACATATATCAATATGACTGGCACAGACCTTCAGAAGCAGCTTTTCAGCCCCAAGTCAAAGATGTACGCAACAAAAGGCCGCTACATGGTTGAGCTCCTCAGGAAGGTCATAGCCCGAGGACAGGAAATCGGCGATATAACCAGTGATATGACAACGGACGAGATTCTGGAGCTCCTTCTCATCACGGCAAGGGGAGTATCATTCGACTGGTGCGTGAAGGATGGGGAATATGACGTCATATCACGCATCGAAGACTATACTAGAAAACTTACGGTAATATTGAAACCCTAAAACAAGGAGGCAGTATGAATCCGATAGTGCACTTTGTTGAAAAGGACAACCTGGCGACGACTCTCAGATTTCTCGCCATGGGAGAGACAATTGAAGCAGATGGTCAGGAGATAGTTATTGAAGAGGACATCCCTCAATATCATAAAGTAGCCCTGGCTTTCATCCCAAAGGGAGAGTTTGCAATAACGAAGAAAATACTGCAAAAGCAAAGAAGCGCAGAGTTTGCGCTTCTTTGCTTTTGCTATTCAAATGTGATGGTGAAGGATGCTTTGAACTCTCCACCTTTTTCAAGCTTAACATTGTCTTCCTTGTGGCTGAAGTCACCGGAGAAATCCTCATAGTCAGCATGACCGAACCATGGCTCAAGGCATATGAAAGGTGCTCCTCCTGTCTTTGTCCATATTCCGAGGAGCGGGAATCCCGGGAAATCGAACCTAAGTGATTTGCTGTTTTTGGAAGACTTGAGCCAGACTGTATTTTCACTTAAGTTTCCGAATACAAGGGCATCATCATCAAAAAGGCTTGTAGTAAGCTTAAGCTTATCGGCTGTACCGTGACTTACAAGATTCCTTGCCATAAAGCCTGATGGGAGTATCCTTTTTGACATCAGGTTCTCCCTGCTGCCAAATTCGATGTAGTAGTCGGTAAACTCCTCGCCTTCATTCCGTGGCGCCCGAAATGCAGGATGTCCTCCCACTGAAAACCAGATGGGGCCGTCATCCCTGTTCTTAACCCTGTATTCTACCTCAAGGCTCGAACCTTTGATCCTGTAAGTCACGAAGAACTCGAACCTGAATGGATATGACTTCAGAGTATCGTCGCCTGAAGCCAGCCTGAACGAAACTGTATCCGATGAGGAGGCTGCAACCTCGAACTCAGATACCCTCGCGAAGCCATGCCTCACCAGATTGAAGTGCCGTCCTTCATGATGAAGTGTGTCATCTATAAGCCTTCCCACAACCGGAAATAGGTGGGGGGCATGGTAAGCCCAGTATTTTTTGTCTCCCTGCCAGACGAACTCCTCACCTTCAGCATCCTTAAGGCTCAGGAGCTCCGCGCCGCGATCCTCGAATGTTGCTTCAATCATCCCGTTTGATATCGTATGCTTCATAAAATCACTCCTTTGTTTCATCATAGCACTTTGATAAGATTTCAGACAGACATGTCAAAAAGAAATGCCCACTCCGAAATCTTGTTAAATTTTCCTGAAGGTTGCAGAGGTCCGGCCAAATGTGTATCATATAACTTAAAGCGGGTCATTTAAAAGGGGGGTCTTTCTTTGAACAGGGTCACCATGAGAATCAATGGAACTGAGTACAGCATCAAGGGTAATGAGACCGAGGAGCATCTGCGCAAGGTGGGAACCACCGTAAACAAGATGATCGAGTCGATACTTGAGAAAAACTACATGATCAGCACTCAGTCTGCTGCCGTTCTTGCAGCTATGAATGCAGTTGATGAGAAGCTGAAGGCCGAGGACAAGCTGCTTTCGGTCAAGTCCCAGGCTGGCAGCGCTGAGAGCGGAGCGGCATCTTTAAACAAAGAGATAGCTGACCTAAAGCTGGAGATTGAAAGGCTTCGCAGCGAGAACCAAATTCTGAGCAATGCGATTGAAGAGAAGAAGAACAGTACAGGCGATGATTTGCTCGCAAAGGACAAGGAGATCAAGAGGCTTGAGACCGAGCTCCATCTTACATCTGAAAGCGCCCGTGAATACAGGGACGACAACGAACATATCTCAAAGATGAACAAGGAGCTTAAATTCGAGCTCCAATCATACAAATACAAGGTCCTTGACCTGCAGAAAAAGCTTTTCGACACGCAAATCAATCAGGTAAAGGACAAGAAGGAAAGAAATCCCGTAATTAGGGAAAAAGCAAGAAGCACTAATCCTTAAAAAAAGATCCCGGACCAAAATAATTGGTGCCGGGATCTGTGTTTTTGGCTGAAATATAATTACAGGCCAATCATGACATGAACAGGTATGCTATTAATGGAACTGTCGCAACGGATGCCAGTGTTGTGATGAATACTCCTATGGAAGCCATCCTGGTATTCCCGCTGTACTGGTTGCTGATCATTACAGTCATAGTGCCTGCAGGCAGTCCGACATTTATAGTGATCATGTTGATAAGGAACTGGTCCTTCATAACCAGACTGAGCAGCAGGTAGCAGACAGAAGGCATTATCAGGAGCTTTATCACCGACAATATATACAGCCTGGGCTCCCTGAACAGATCCTGTACAGGAATGAGAGCCAGGGAAGAACCTATCGTAATCATTGACAGCGGTACTGTGGTGTCTCCGACGATGCTCATTATCCTGATGATGCTGTCTGGAAGGGCTATTCCTGTAAAGTATATTATGAGTGCGACCAGGGAAGCAACTACTCCAGGATTCAGTATCTCACGCGGTCCGAACTTGAATGTGTCCTTCGAATTCCTTGAAATCAGATATACTCCGTATGTGAACACAAGGAAATTGAATGGCATGTTAAGGATCGAGCTGTAGAAAACAGCCCAGTCGCCAAACAGGGACTTCATGATCGGATATCCTATGAAACTGGTATTTGCGAATATCAGCATCAGCTCATATGTACCGGAGTCTTTGGGACCTATACGCATAAGCTTTACTGCAATTCTTGCGAAAACAGGAAGTATCGCATACATGCCGATCCCCAATAGAAATATGATAATTATCTCTGATTTGTCTCCTGACAGCGATTCGCTGAATACAGCATTGATTATCATAAGCGGCGTGGTAATGTTCAGAACAAGCCTTGATATCCTTCCATTTGAAATCTCGTCGAGGATTCCAGCCATATTGGCTCCATAGCCCAGGCCCATGATTCCGAACAGCACCAGCATTGTATCTAAAATTACCGAAATATCCATTTATCCTACCTCACAACAGCTTGAAATTATACAGACATAGTCAAGAGTACACCTTAACTTGATGCTTTTGCAACTTATAGCTCAATTTTTCAGTCAATTTTCAGAATCCGCAAAAATACCTTATGTAACCAATTGTCCAGCTGGTACCATATCTGCCTTAATGCCACATGCTTGGAATTCCAATGATTCTAATCTTTTGTTGCTGTAATGGCAAAAGTAAGGCAACCTTATGGATTATTGTCCAAAGCTTTGCGTTAAAAGCTGCAGGATTTATAATTGTTTCTTATGCCTATTGCATTATTCCTTATAGTTACCTATAATTACATTATCATCAAGAAAAGGGAGTTTTAAGAAATGACTGAGAAATACTACACCGTTGAACAGATATCGGAGATGCTGAATATGCATTCCAAGACCATACAGAGATACATAAGGGAAGGCAAGCTGAAGGCAACAAAATTAGGAAAGAGCTGGAGGGTGACTGGACATGACCTGTCTGTATTCACAGGAGGATCAGAAAAGGAGCCGGTCAGGCGAGCAGGCTTCACCGGGGATGAGAGAAGCATAACCGTATCTTCAGTTATCGACATTGATGTCCTCGACCACACTGAAGCGTTAAGGATAGTCAATTCTGCCACAGCTCTCATGAATTCCAAGCCATCGGAATACGGAAGGTCGAAGATGACTACACAGTACATCGAATCTGAGGGTACTGTGAGAATCATGATAACCGCAAGCCTGAAGGTAATGGAGATCATGCTGGCATCGATTGCGGCGCTGACTAGTGAGGACTGAATGCTCATGACACGGTAAATGGCACCAATCATAAGGGGCAGGCACAAGCGATTTGTGCCTGCCCCCTGTTCATGTGGTATAATTTACTGGGAAATAATTTTTGGAGTTGAATGGATTGGATAAGATAGAACTCCTTGCTCCTTCGGGGAGCAGCGAAGCTATGGTTGCGGCGGTTCAGAACGGTGCCGATGCAGTGTACCTCGGAGGCACCAGGTTCTCTGCAAGGGCTTATGCCTCGAACTTCGACGATGAAGAGCTTGAAAAGGCAGTGGACTACTGCCATGGCTATGGGGTCAAGGTATACATAACGATTAACACACTCATCAAGGACAGCGAAATGGATGAGGCTCTTTCCTATGCGGATTTTCTTTACAGGATAGGTGTTGACGCACTGATCGTACAGGATCTGGGTCTTGTTTCGAATTTGAGGTCGACTCTTCCAGAGTTTGAACTGCATGCGTCGACTCAGCTCTCAGTGCATAATGGAGAGGGTGCCCTCTGGTTCACTGAGAAGGGAATCAAAAGGATCGTCCTTGCCAGAGAGCTGTCTCTTGAGGAGATAAGGCATATCAGCATCGACCTAGGAGTCGAGACCGAGATATTCATACATGGTGCACTTTGCATAAGCTATTCAGGACAGTGCCTCATGTCTTCAATACTTGGAGGCCGGTCAGGCAACAGAGGAAGATGCGCACAGCCATGCAGGCTTCCCTATGACCTGATGGATTCTGACGGGAAAAAGGTTGCATCTGCATATCTAATGAGCCCGAAGGACATTACTGCAATAGATATGATCAAGGACATAAAGTCTACCGGAACATCCTCGCTTAAGATTGAGGGCAGGATGAAGAAGCCGGAATATGTTGCTGAAACTGTTCGTGCTTTCAGGGAAGAGCTCGATGGAAAGTCTGACCCGAAGCACCGCGAACAGCTTCTCCAGGTATTCAACAGGGAGGGCTTTTCCGACGGATGGTTCAAGGGAAGGCATGGCAGGGACATGATGGCCTTTCATAATCCCAAGAATGCAGGTCTTGAGATAGGTAATGTCCTTCCTGACGGAACGATAAAGCTGAGTAAGCCTTTGTCAAAGGGCGACGGTGTGAGGGTTGGTGACGAAGGGCAGATAGTCTCCAGGATGTATTCAGGCAGGGAAACCATCGAGTCTGCTTCAAAAGGTGATACTGTAAAGCTTGACAGCAGCAGGAGGCTTCCTTCAGGTACGTTATACAAGACCCTTGACAAGGGACTTATGGAGGAGCTTTCAAAGAGCTATGAAAACAGGTATGGCAGGAAGCTTCCGATATCGGCAAGGCTTGTCTTTGCTCCAGGCATGGAGGCTGAAATATCAGCAGAATTCGACGGAAGGGTTTTCAAGGCTTCTTCAAGGATGGTCGAGAAAGCCATGAAGGCTCCTCTCAGCCTTGACAGGATCACTGAAGCCATGAAGAAGACTGAAGGGCCATATTATATTTCCGACCTTACTCCTGATGTCTTTGAGGATGGGTTCCTTCCTGTTTCTGAGCTTAATTCCATGAGGCGTGACCTTCTTGATCAGCTTTTGGCATACAGGGTTTCATCTGCAAAAAGAATTGTCCCTGAAAGGAAGGCATCTGAGGCTGCTATTAAAGTATCAGCTCCGGCCCTTCCATCAAAGCTTGTGGTGGCTGCCACGATTGAACAGATTAAGGCTGCGGTTGAAGCAGGTGCTTTGGATATAGCTGCATACCCCTGGTACAGGGGAAAACAGTATGTTGACCTTAAGTCACTGGAAACTCTGGCAATTGAGAATCCTGAAGTCAGGTTCTACCTCAGGGCTTCTTCAATATTGAAGGGTGAATTTGACATGGTCCTTGCGTCAGTCAGGAGGCTTGTCGAAGGTGGCCATATCAGAGGTGTCCTTACATCTAATATGGGTCTTATAAGGGCTCTTAAGGGCGTATGCCCGATTATAGGGGACTATAAGCTGAACCTCTTCAACAGCTCAAGCCTTGATATTTTTGGCGATGATATTTGTGGTGGAACTGTGAGCGAGGAGCTCAACAGGTCTGAACTCAAGGAATTGAAAGGTAAGGAAAGGCTCATGTGCATCCTTTATGGAAAGCAGGAGCTCATGCACAGCGAATACTGCCCGGTAGGGGCTGCTGTTGGAGGAATGACAAGTGAGAAAGCCTGCAACCAGGCCTGCATGAGGGAGAGCTACTCCCTGAAGGACAGGATGGGTGAGGAATTCAGGGTAATGACGGATTGGTTCTGCAGGAGCTTCATAATGAATTCCAAGCCGAAGAACATCCTTGACACTGCAAATGATCTGAAGTGGATGGGCTTCTCGTCCTTCAGGATAGACCTTACCACTGAAAGCCATGACGAATCGCTTGAGCTTGTCAGCGCGTTCCTGGGTGAAAGGGCCTTCAGCACATCTGACTTCAACAGGGGACACTACAAGAGAGGTGTTGAATAGTGAACAGAAGGAGCATGGAAAAGCTCGAATACTTCAAGATAATTGAGAAGGTCAAGGCTTATGCTGTCTGCTCCGCAGGAGCGGACATGATATCAGGCATGGAGCCTTATGAGCATAGGGAGGACATTGAAAGGTCGTTATCGGAAACTGAGGAGGCCGCTTCTCTCCTTTATTCCAAGGGATCAGCCCCATTCGAGGGCATCTACGATGTCAGGGACACGCTTAAGTTCATTGGAAAGGGTGGTTCCACAGGAGCCTCAGGACTCCTCAGGATTGCGAACATACTGAAGAGCAGCAGGGAATTCAAGGAGTATGTGGGTCTTTCTGACAGCCACAGGCACCTGAGGGAAATCCTTTATGGAGTCACCCCCTTTAAGGCGCTGGAGAATGAGATATTCATCGCGATCATAGGTGAGAATGAGGTCTCAGACAAGGCAAGCCCTGAGCTTTTCGGCTTAAGGAGAGCGCTAAAGGACAAGACTGCGAGCGTCAAGGAAAAGATCCAGTCGCTTGTCAGGTCCAACGAAAAGTTCCTGCAGGACAACCTGTACACAGTCAGGGGAGACAGGTACGTGCTGCCGGTCAAGTCTGAACACAAGGGCAGCGTCCCGGGCCTGGTCCACGACCAGAGCGCTACCGGCCAGACGCTGTTCATAGAGCCAATGAGCCTGGTAAACCTGAACAATGACATCAAGGAGCTGATGCTGAAGGAAAAGGCCGAGGTCGAGAGGATCCTTAGGATGCTTTCAGGAAAGGTACAGGCAAATATTGCGGGAGTCACAAGAAATGCTGATGCAATATACGAGCTTGACATGATATTTGCAAGGGCAAAGTACTCCATGTCTGTTGACGGTACAAGGCCAGAGGTTAAGGACGACCTTTCCTTCGAGCTGGTGCAGGCAAGGCATCCTCTGATACCAAAGGATGTGGTGGTTCCATCTACCATATACATGAAGAGCGACCATACGGTCATTGTGATCACAGGCCCGAATACCGGAGGCAAGACTGTCACCCTCAAGACCGTAGGTCTTTTACACCTTATGGCAAAGGCAGGTATTCTCATACCTGTAAACGAAGGCTCATCGATAGGAAATTTCAAGGAAATCTACGCCGACATCGGTGACGAGCAGAGCATCGAACAGAGCCTTTCAACCTTTTCGTCCCATATGACAAATATCGTATCGATAATCGACAAGGCTGATGACAGGTCCCTTGTGCTCTTTGACGAGCTTGGAGCAGGGACGGACCCTACTGAAGGTGCCGCCCTTGCCGCTGCCATACTTGACACACTGAAGGAACTTGGAGTGAGGATCATTGCCACCACACATTACAGCGAACTGAAGGTCTATGCCCTAAAAAGCACAAGAACAGTAAACGCTTCAGTTGAATTCGATGTGGAGACATTAAGACCCACCTACAGGCTTCTGATAGGAGTCCCGGGAAAATCCAACGCATTTCTCATCTCAAAAAGGCTTGGCCTTCCAGACTACATTGTTGAAAGGTCAAAGGGTTTCATAGACAGCGAGACTCTAAAGTTCGAGGACCTGCTTGAAAACCTTCAGACTGACAGCATGAAGGCTACACGTGAAGCGGAAGAGGCAAAGGCGCTTCGGGTTGCCCTCGAAAGGAAGCAGGAGGAGCTGGACAGAAAGCTGTCCAGGATCGATGAGGTAAGAGAGAACGCCCTTCAGGATGCCAAGAGGGAAGGCAGAAGATACCTCAGGGAGGCCAAGGAAAAATCAGATGAAATCCTCAAGAACCTTCGTGAGCTTGAGAAATCCGGCTACGGAACCGAGGGCAGGCGAAAGCTGCAGGATATCAGGGAAAGGATCCAGACTGGACTCGACAGCCAGGGAGGAGATGAAAGGGAACAGGAGCGAGTCAAGGGAACTGCAGCAAAGGACCTTACTCCGGGTAAGGATGTGCTGCTTGCGACTCTCAACCAGAGGGTTACAATCCTTACAAGGCCGGACAGGGACGGAAATCTCCAGGTCCAGGCGGGAATCATGAAGATGAACGTCAACCAGAATGACCTCCTTGAAGCTAAAGAAACGAAGGAACAGAAGCAGATACGGAAAAGGGAAGTCAAGCTGAACCTTAAGGCGGTCTCCACATCATGCGATGTTAGGGGTCTTGATTCCGGCGAAGCTACCTACAGGGTGGATATGTATCTGGATGAAGCCAGCCTGGGGGGACTCAATGAGGTTACCATTATTCATGGAATGGGCACCGGAGTTCTGAAGGATGAAATAGGAAAGATGCTGAGGAACCACCCGCACGTCAAGAAATCGAGGCCTGGAGAATATGGCGAAGGCGGACAGGGTGTCACAATCGTCACCCTGAGATAGGAGTAAAAGCATGGAAAAGATAATTGTCAGCGCCTGCCTTCTCGGTGAAAAGGTCAGGTACGACGGTACTGGTAAAAGCATTGAAGGAATAATCGGCCTTTCGAGGAAGTATGAGCTGATACCGGTTTGCCCTGAGGTCCTCGGCGGACTTCCGATACCGAGACCGAGGTCTGAGATAAGGGAAGGCAGGGTGTTTGCAATCGACGGAACGGATGTAACAGATGAGTTCAGGTCAGGTGCGGGGAGAGTGCTGAAACTTTGCCTGGAGTCAGGTGCCACTAAGGCAATACTAAAGGCAAGGAGCCCTTCCTGCGGCAAGGGAAGGATTTACGACGGAACATTCGGGGGGATCCTTATAGAAGGTAATGGCATCGCCTGTGACCTTCTGCTTGAGAACGGAATAGAAGTATATGACGAGAATGATTATTGGAGGTTGAACTTATGAATTTAAAAGAAATATCGCAAAAGGCCAAGGAACTTATGATGCCTCAGTGCAGGATGTGCCCGGAGTGCAACGGAGTCGCCTGCAGAGGTGAAGTCCCGGGTATGGGAGGCAAGGGGACAGGCTCCTCCTTCATGAATAACTATAACGAATTGAAGAAAATAACTCTCAACATGAAGTCCATACATGAAGTGAGGGAGCCGGATACGTCAGCTGAGTTTTTCGGTGTAAGAATGCCGTTCCCTGTCTTTCCAGCTCCCGTTACCGGAGTTGCAATAAACATGGGAAACAGGATGACTGAACGGGAATATATAAAAGGGCTTATCGAGGGTTCAAGGGACAGCAGTATAATTCCGATGGTCGGAGATTCAGCCTTCAAGTCCTTCATCGAGGAGAATATTTCGGTACTCAAGGAAAAGAAGGTCAGAGGAATTGTATTCATCAAGCCATGGGACAACGAGGAGCTTCTGTCAAGGATCGAACTTGCCATGGAATCAGACCCGATTGCCATAGGAGTTGACATTGACTCGTGCGGGCTTGACACATTGAAAATGCATGGCCACAGGGTGGACCCCAAGACCCTTGAAGACCTCAAGGAGATAAAGGCAGCTCTCAGGGTTCCCTTCATAATCAAGGGCATCATGACGCCCTGTGAGGCGCTCCTTGCGGTCCAGTCTGGCGCTGATGCCATTGTGGTATCAAACCATGGCGGAAGGGTTCTCGACAGCACTCCGGCTACCTGCAGCGTGCTCAGCACGATTGCAGAGGTTGCCAGGGGCAAGACAACAATATTCGTTGATGGCGGTGTGAGGTCGGGAGTGGATGTGTTCAAGATGCTCGCACTTGGTGCAGACGGTGTGCTTATAGGAAGGCCTTTCGCCCAGTATGCTATCGGCGGAGGCGCTGAAGGCGTTTCCCTCTATGCGGAGAAGATACGTGCTGAGCTCAGGGGAGCGATGCTCCTGACAGGGTCAAAAGACATTGCATCTATCGCGGAGTCATCGATAAATTACTAAAGTATATATGGCTTTAATCTGCTTTTAACACAGAAAAATTATAATATGCATGTGAACAAGTGAACTTACGGAGGCGATACAATGAGAACCTTGACTGAAATCATCACGTTGGCTATAGGTCAGAGCGTACGGACTGCAGTCGCCTGTGCAGGCGACAGGGAAGTGCTTGAAGCTATCCTGAGTGCAACTTCAGAAAGATTAGTAGAGCCGATACTATATGGCGACGAGATGAAAATCAGGACCATCCTATCTGAGCTCGGAGCTGATGCCGAAAGCTTCACTATTGTCAGCTGCTCCTCTGACGAGGAAGCCTGTACGGCCTCCTGCAGAGCTGTCAGCGAAGGCCGTGCCTCGATACTTATGAAGGGCTTCGTTGATACCAAAGTGATCCTGAAGGCGGTCCTTAATGAGGGACTAGTCGAGGATGGAGGACTTCTGTCTCATGTAATGACCTTCGAGTTCAAGGACAGGAGCAAGCTTCTCATGGTCTCTGACGGAGGAGTAGTCATGTTCCCCGGGCTATCTGAAAAAGGCGTGATGATAAGAAATGCAAAGGTCCTTGCAGATTCTTTGGGTATAATCCCATTCAAGGTGGCCTGCCTCTCAGCAGTGGAAAAGGTGAACCCAAAGCTTCAGAGTACGCTTGATGGGTCAGCCCTTAAGGAAATGTCAGGTAAACCGGGCTTCGAGGACATCATCATAGAGGGACCGATCTCCTTCGACCTTGCGGTATCCAGTGAGGCTGCAAAAATCAAGGGGTATGAGAGCCCTGTGGCTGGAGACGCAGACATGCTGCTGGTTCCGGACATGGAGGCAGGGAATATCCTTGCCAAGTCAATGACCTACATGGCAGGAGGGGACAGCGCAGGACTTGTCCTCGGAGCCAGGGTGCCGATAGTCCTTGTTTCAAGGGCTGACTCAAGCAGAGTCAAGCTCAATTCCATCGCACTCGCAGTTCTTGTGGCAAAAAAGGGGGTAATTTTAGAATGACCTGGGACAGAAAAGAAATGAAGATGAGGGCGAAGGCATCGCTTAAGGGGATATTCCTAATGGCTGGAATCGCTGCCCTCATATACATGGTACTCGCCGGTAAAAACTTCATTGACGTCGCATCCACCTATAGCAGCGACTCGATCAACAGATCCATTGAAATAGGCAACTTCAAATGGGATTTCAATGTTGGTGAAGGTATGCCCGGTGTGGTGGACAAGGATTTCAACTGGCTCTTAAGCCTTCCGTACCTTTGGCTGGGATCGCTGGCAGGTCTGGCGGGGCTTCTGATTTCAATTTTCGTCGGCGGACCCATTGTTGTAGGACTTTCCAGATACTTCCTTACTGTTGCGAGAAACAAGGACAGGGCTGACCTTGGAGTATTGTTCTCTGTCTTCAGCGATGGAAGCTATATGAACATAGTGTCGGCAATATTCATAACAAACCTGAAGATATTCCTCTGGACTCTGCTTTTCATCATACCCGGAATCATAAAGTCCTATGAATACTACTATGTGCCATGGATACTTGCGGAGAATCCGGCCATGAAGCAGAATGAGGCACAGGAGCTATCCTCCAGGATGACATTTGGAAGCAAGAGTGCAATGTTCGTGACTGACTTGTCTTTTATCGGCTGGTACATGGTAAGTGCTTTTGCCCTCGGGTTCCTTGATCCATGGGTCAAGGCATATGCCACTGCAACCTTCACTGAAATATACGAGGTGGTTTCAGCACCTCAGACTGGATCCCAATATTAGAAAATTGAAGAGTTTCACATGGCCGTCTGTATAGACGGCCATTCTTTTTTGTCAATATCAGCTTCACCTCAACTTCAATCACTTTGTAAGTAACGTATTGGAGTATACATATTTGTGATATAATCATATCAACAACTGCAAAATACCGGAGGTGCCCATATGAGAAAGCGGCATATGCTTCCTGAGAAACAATAGCACCTGAAATTGAAGAGACTGCCTCGGAGCAGGCAGTGTTCAAGCTGTCAGATACCGAAGCGAAAGCCTACTCAGACCTGAGGTCGTCAAAGGACCCGAAGGTACTTAAAGGTCTTGAACCCCAAAGCGTAGCCAGGCTTTATATCCAGACCCTCATAGATTTCGACCCTGAAACACAGTATACCCTTTACGATACTGAATCAGGGATTGACGGATGGAGCCTTCAGGAGCACCTTGAGATCACCAGGAAAGAGGGCAGGATGTCCCGGGATGTCATCTATAACGTGTTCGTGCCATACTCAAGCGGTGAGGTTAAGATAAACGGGGATGAGGCTGTAATAGTCTATGGCACTGGAAGCGACCTGCATATCTTCAAGCTGAGGAAGACGTCAGAAAACATATGGAAGGTATCATTTCTTCCGATACAGTAATCAGGAACCTGCTGAGTTTTGCCAGCTTCAAAAGTTCAGAGGAAGGTGAGTGTCAGGTGAAAAGGATCCTTGATATGGATATCGGCAATAGGGATCATTCCCTGATGCCGGTATTTTTTATTGACTTTGACCTTAATTGCTTTTATACTATGTGCAACATGACTATATTCATTATGCATATAGTAAGATTTATGGAGGTAGCCGATGAGTGATGAACAAAGTACAATTTTCAACAGCAAAAGCCATAAAATGGAAAGGTTCCTGGAGGTATGCCTTTTGTTGCTTCTTTATGATGATGTCGGTTATGGTTATGGACTTGTCGAGGAGCTTTCATTCTTCGGTTTCTCTGAAGAGGAACTGAACGTTGGTACACTCTACAGGACTTTAAGGAACATGGAGAAGGAGAAGCTGGTAGAATCATTCTGGGAAGAAGGCGGACAGGGTCCAAAGAGGAGGGTCTACAGGATATCTGAGAATGGAAAAGCAGAACTTGATCAGAGGATCAGAATCATGAGAATGAGGAAAGCGCGCATAGAAAGGCTTATCGGAAGATATGATGAGCTTGGAATTGAAAAAAAGGAGAATGCAGAATGAATTCAAAAAATCTTCAGATCAATTTGATCAGGATTGGTTTCCTGATATTATTCTTAGTCATCATGTCGAAGGGTACGCCAGTGCTGTGGTTAGGTATCTTCGGCGTCAGTCTTGTTGCAGCATTGTTCTTTGGCAGGATATTCTGCGGATGGATCTGTCCTATGAATACACTCATGATTGTAACCGAGTGGGTCGACAAGAAGCTCGGCATAAAGCTCAAAGGCACTCCCAAAGCGCTTGAGAGCGGCTGGCTGGGATGGGTCGTGCTTTTTGCCAGTGTAGCTTCAATGGCAGCAGTTAAAAAACTTACCGGAGTAAACATACCTGTCCTTTTATACCTTCTTGTGCTTTCAGTACTGGTAACATTAAGATACAAGCCAGAGGTCTTTCACAATAAGATTTGTCCTTTTGGGATTTTGCAGGGCTTTGCAGGGAAGTTTGCCTTCTTTTCAAGAAGAGTTGACCAAGACAAATGCATTGGCTGCAAGCTATGTGAGAAAGCATGCCCGTCACAGGCAATAATTGTATTGCCTCAGAACAGTAAAGCTGAGATCAACTCAAAGCTTTGTCATCAGTGCTTCAATTGCGAACTCGTATGTCCGAAGGATGCGATAGACTATGGAAAAAAATTCAGATATGAGGCTGGTGAACCAAATGAAGATATTTGACCTGATGAGCCTTGAAGCAGAGGGTTATGAAAACAGACAAGTCAATGTATTCTTTCAGAATGACCTGTTCAAGACACGTGTTATAGTACTCGATGCCGGTGGGAGTATCCCTGAGTGCCATATGGAAACCTATGTCATGTTTTATGTGGTAAAAGGTGAGGTATTGCTTAGAAAAAATGATGAAACCTCAGCCTTGAAGGAAAATCAGGTCTTCATTACTGAGCCTGCAACACTTTCAATGGAATCCAAAGATGGGGCAAGGCTTATGGGAGTCCAGATAAGGACTCAGTCTGATAAGGGAAAATAGGTTACCGGTTGCAGGCTTCATGATACAATATCCGGTATAAGAAGCCGCACACTGATGATTAAGCTCTTTGCTTCTATTTACCTGCTGGAAGGAGTCCGATAACATGTCACAGGAATTCTACAAAAAAATATACAGCCACAGTGAGTTCTACAAGTCACTCTATGAAGCTGCAAGAAGTGTCAGGCATCTTGCCTGGGCGCGTCGGAAAGAGCTTCTGTCACAAAGTGCGATTGAGCGAATAATGCTTGCAGTAACTGAGGTCAATGGCTGTGAAGTCTGCTCCTATGCCCATACGAAGATGGCATTGGAAAAAGGAATGAGCGCCAAAGAAATAAGTGACCTGCTCTCAGGTAATGCCGACAGTGTTCCTGAAGATGAAGCCATTGCGGTTTTCTTTGCCCAGCATTATGCAGACAGGCGTGGCAATCCCACTGAAGAATCATGGCATCGACTCATTGACCAGTATGGTGATGCTGCCTCAAAAGGAATTTTAGGCGCTGCACGTATCATGACTGCAGCTAATATCCATGGAATAGCACTAAGTGCCATGGCCCGTCGCCTCAAAGGGAGCCCGGTTTCAAAAACGGGTCTTATCTATGAGGTCTCGATCATCCTGTCAATAATTGCCTACTTGCCTGCAGCTCTTATACATGCGGTGCTGGCAGACCTTAGAAAGGTACCTTTACTGAACTTCAGATCGCCTCAATAAATGACTCAGTAATGTAGCTCACAAAATCGGGGCAGTTGCAGGCGGATTGCAAAAGTCCTATACTTGACTTATAGGATATCCCACAAAAAGGGATTCGTGAATGCGACCCCGCATTTAATGTTGCTGAATAATCATATGCTCGCATGCCGGCCCTTGGGCCGGCTTTTGTATTATCCAAATTATGAGGAGGGATTTATATGCATCCTTTCTACGGTCCCAGCAGCCAATTGTTTCAGGAAGGGGAGTCCTGGTGGCTTGGCCTGGCCTCCATGGCAATGTATCTTCTTTTCTGGGCGGTCGTAATAGTCATTGCAGTAAAAATGTTCAAGAAATATATTGTAAGGATGGATTATCCAAAAAACCGAAAAGATAATGCCATGTCCATACTTCGTGAGAGGTATGCGAAGGGCGAAATCGATGCTGAGGAGTTCAAGAGGAAAAAGGCTGACCTTGAAGAAACTTCCGGCAAGTGACATCAAGGAGGTATGACATGAAACCAAGACCATTCCTTGAACTGGCTTACCTCGGCATAAAAACAGTTATTTTAAGGAGGCAGGACCCTCTCATGGGGTCAATCATCCTTCCTGACAGGTGCAATCTCTCCTGCAGGCATTGCGCTGTCGGAAACATTACTTCAGTAATTTATCCTTATTCCCAGATAAAGTCTGACATGGAAAAAATGCACTCTGATGGAATCCGTATACTCTTCCTATACGGCGGTGAACCATTCCTGTGGCAGGACCATGGAATCACACTAAGGGACCTTGTCATAGAAGCGAAGAGGATGGGGTTCCTTCTTGTCAACATAGTCACCAACGGGACCTTCAGGCTGGATGTGCCTGAAGCAGACCTTTTAATGGTGAGCCTGGATGGGGGAAGGGTAAACCATAATTACATACGGGGAATAACATACGACACGATTCTTGAAAACATAACAGACTCATTCTCCGACAACATCTGTCTTTATATGGCCATAAACAATATAAACAAAGGGGATATNNATGCTTACAAGAGACGAGAGAAAGGACTGCTGTGACAGGATTGAACGACTGATCGATGAAGGATATCCTATCTTCAATCTCAGGAGTGCATTCCCATACATCATTGACAACAGCTTCAAGACTCCCTGCCATCAGTGCATTGTGATGGAAAACGGAAGGCAGTGGACCTGCGGACGCTGCATTGAAATCCCAAATCTCTGCTCCCAATGCGGATTCTTCTTCGCAGCAGAGTTCTCGCTGGTATTTTCAGGACATGCAGGTGTCATTTTCGACATGCTGCGAACATACTTAAGATACATCTAGGAGGGATTGAGATGCTTCTCACATCACTTTTAAGGATAGCCCTGACGAGATCTCTCAAGCCATTTGTATTTAAAGGCGCATATCAGAAAAGGCTTGAGTTTGAAAACCTTCAAGACCTTGGTCTTTATGTCCATATACCATTCTGCAGGTCCATATGCAGCTTCTGTCCGTACTGCAAGGAGATTTACCATGAAAAGAGGGCAGAGGCCTACAAGGAAGCACTGCTGAAGGAAATCGAGCTGGTGACAAAGGACCTGAAGGTTCCCAAACGGGTGACAAGCCTGTATTTCGGAGGAGGAACGCCTGCTCTTATGATCGACGACCTGAAGGATATCATCGGAAGCCTCAAGGAGCACTTCATCATTTCAGGTGGAATCGGTGTAGAGCTTCATCCGACGGACATCACTGAGGATAACCTCAACAAGCTTTCTGAAGCAGGGGTCACAATGGTAAGCCTTGGAATACAGTCTTTCAACAAAGGCTGCCTGGAGAAGCTTGGGAGGGGATGGGAGCCATTTGAAGAAAAGGTGCGATTGGTCAAGGACCACGGCTTTGAAGTTATCGATGTCGACCTTATATTCGCCATACCAGGCCAGACGGATGAAACACTAGCTGATGATATCCGGAAAGCCTTTGAAAATGGAGCAACCCAGGTATCGACCTATCCGTTCATAGACTTCACATTCGCTGACAATGCATACAAGCCCATGCCTGAAAATGTGAAGAAGAGGATGCTGAAGCAGCTTGCCTCAAGCTGCCGAAATATGGGACTTGAAAGGACTTCAGTCTGGACCTTCGCAAAGGGAGGGACAGAAAAATACTCTTCAGTAACAAGGGACACATTTTTGGGGTTTGGCGTATCAGCGACAAGCCTTCTCAAGGATATTTTCAAAATCAACACCTTCTCGATTGACGGCTATATCAGAAGGGTAAATGAAGGGTCTCTTCCGACTTCACTGACACTTCAATTCACCAAGCGGCAGCGAGCAGTATATTTCCTTTTCTGGAGTGCATATGCATTGAGGATCGATCCGGCCAAATTCGAGACTATCGTTGGAGCTCCACTGGACCGAATGTATGGATTGGAGATGCTTATTGCTGAAAAGCTTGGCTTCATTAAAAAGAAAAATAATATCTATGAACTGACTGATAAGGCAGCCGGGATTTATCACCACATAGAGCAGGTGTATACGACAGCATACATAGACAAAATGTGGAATATATCAAGAAAGCAGGCTTTTCCAGACAGGATTATTTTGAAATAGAGGTATTCTGAGGCAACAAATCTATTGAAAATACACGATTAAATCGCGTTGACTATTATTGTTATTCTTTGGATGAATCACAAACATGTATATTCCAAGGATACTCCAGCATATTTATTGTTTTGGTTTACTCAACCTGCACTAAACTGTAGGAAATCCAATAAAAACATAAAAAAGTGAGCTGGAAGCACTGTTTGCTTCCAGCTCATTCGACATGGAACTGTCAATACAATAAGGACTGCTGCCAGGAGCTGTCCTCCAGGCAACCGGACCCCGCTGTATCTTTAATAATGATATCCAAGAAATAAGAAACAGGTATTATGCATATCTGAACAAACTATTAATTTTGTCGAAAAAAAGCTATCCGACGTTGATCCCCATATCTTGGATGTGTTTGAGGAATTTCACATTTTCCATTATCAGCCTGAACCAGTGAGTGAAGATTTCAGGTTCAACTGCGATCATTTCCCTGATTTTGGGGATGGAAATCCATTTTGCTTCATGAACCTCACTGCTGTCTTCGTAATATTTCCCGTCATGCCTGCCGACAAAGACATGGTCGTATTCATTCTCCCAAATTCCACTCTCGAACCTGACCTCATAGCTTAGCTCGAAAACATGCATAAGTTCAGTGTCAAAGCCCATCTCTTCCATCAGCCTTCTGTGAGCTCCTCCTATTGAGGTTTCACCGGGTCTCGGATGGCTGCAGCATGTGTTCGTCCAAAGACCTCCTGAATGATACTTTTCCAGTGCTCTCCTCTGGAGGAGCAGCCTGCCTTCTGAGTCGAATATGAACACTGAAAAGGCTCGGTGCTTAAGGCCCTTGACATGTGCTTCCATCTTTTCCATCGTTCCTATATCATTGTCTTTTTCATCCACTAGAATAACCATTTCCATTCAAATCACTCCTTGTGCCGTCTCATGAGATTCTACACCATGCAGATGACAGTGTCCATGCAGATGAGTCAATTAATGAAATCTTAAAGCCGCTTGTCATCTTTTTTTGGTATACTTTTCCTTATACGGAGGAAATGATGGAATATAGGATTATAGAGCATGGAGATTCAAGATACATCACGGTCCCGCAGCTTGAAGAAATGGGACTTAAGGTCATTTTCACGACTAATCACATGGACATGGGAAGAAAAACTGCAAAGTCACTCAATAGTCTGGATGAAAGCTTCAGTAAGGTGTTTTCGGCAATGGAACTGGAGAAGGCTCCGCATTTCTTCATGGACCAGGTCCATTCTGATGTTGTCATTGATGTAAGGTCAAATGGCCAGGGTGAACCGCACAGGCTTGGCACTTTTCTGGGAGAAGGGGATGCCATGGTTACCCGGTTGAAGGGTGTGGCACTTTCCACCACATTCGCAGACTGCGTCCCTGTTGTGCTTTTCGACGCTAAGAGAAAGGTCCACGCCAACATCCATTCAGGATGGAAGGGGACTCTTGCAAGGATCGCTGAAAAGGCACTTGAGAAGATGGCAGAGTCTTATGGAAGCGACCCTTCAGATATCGTGGCAATTATAGGGCCACATATAGGCTTTATTGATTTTGAGATAGGCGAGGATGTCTTTGGTCTGTTCGAAAAAGAATTCGGAGAAGAAAATATAAGGTATGAGTCAATTGGAAACGGGAAATATCATCTGGACCTGGGAGACCTTGTAAAGAAGATGCTGACTGGTAAGGGAGTACCTGCTGATGCGATATTCCAGATCGACCTGTCAACCTATTCAGAGCCAGGACTTCTGCACTCCTACAGGCGTGACAGGGAAGGTTTCGGATTGATGTGCATGGTCACATGCTGCACTTCGTGCGGCAGTGATGCGGAGGGGGTAACAAATGAGGGATTTTGAGAAATCCATAAAGATAGACTACAGGGATGTGGACAGGTATAGTGACATAAGGTTCGATTCACTGCTTCAGATGCTTGGCACCGTATCGATGTATCATACTGTGGGCATAGGCTTCGAGCCTGACTACATGGATGGGCTTGGCCTCATGTGGGTGCTCAGGCAGTGGAAGGTAAGGCTGGAAGAGACAAGGTACTATGCAAGGGACCTTATGTTCAAGACCTTCGCGGTTTTCGACAAGGGTGTCTGCTCCTACAGGTACTACAGCATTTCTGATGATACCGGAAAAATCATAGGAACAGCTGTTGCACAGTGGCTGGTGATCGATCTGGAAAAGAGGAGGATGGCCCGGATCCCTGAATCAATCGCAGAAGTGTATATTGGAAAGGACAAAAGCCTTACCGAAGACCAGCGTGCAATAGTTGAGAGCATAGATACAGAATCCCTCAGAAGAAGGAGGGATGTCACCTGGACCTCGGAGAAGGTAATTGAGGTCAGGTTCGGTGAAATTGATCCCAACGGTCATGTCAATAACGTCAAGTATGTTGAATGGGCAATGGAGACACTTAAGACTCCTCTTGATGAATCCTTCCTGGTCGAGAATCATCCTCTTGAGCTTACAATAGTCTACAAGAAGGAAAAAATGCCGCTTGGCCACGTTGTCTCAAAGGCTTGCCTTACCGGTCAGGATTCTTACCACGAGATATTCGATGAGGATGGAACTCTTTTGTCAATAATCGAAATGACCTGGCGCCAGAGAGAGCTGCAATAGGAGGAGAAATGGACGATACTGCAAAAACAATGAAAAAGATACTGGTTTACGCATCACTTACCATCATATTTCTCGTTACAATCAGCGCAGTTAACCAGGCTGCATCTATATATGAGCGGGCTTCAAGGATACATCCTTATTTCGGGTATGCGGTTCTCACATTTATCATCGCTGGCTTCATGGCAATAATATTTGTTCCAGTCGCTGCATTCCTCGGGCTGAAGAAAAGGCCTGAAATACCAAAGTCCAAGGAAAGCCCTGAATATCCTGCATACCTGGAAGATCTGAAGCAAAGCCTCTCCTCCAACAGGATACTGAGGGAGAAGGGATTTGCATTCACCGATAAGGAGCCTCTTGCAGCTCAAATCGACAAGGCTCTGACTATTCTTGGAGTTGAAGCCGACAAGGTAGTGAAATCCAGCGCTTCAGCCGTATTCGTCACAACAGCCATATCCCAGAACGGCTCCCTGGATGGCGTATTCGTGCTTGCCAGCATAACCCGGACAGTATGGGATATCGCAAAGATCTACAGACAAAGGCCCGGAATCCGAGACCTTATGTACCTATACGGCAACATCGGGGCTACAGTGCTTGCAGCAAGAGGGATTGAAGACCTTGACCTTCTTGACGAGCAGCTTGAACCGATCCTTGCTTCAGTACTCGGGGGAGGGCTTGGAAGCCTGCTTCCGGGAGCTGTACACATAACAAACCTCATTGCAAACTCCATAACAGAGGGGTCATTGAATGCAATGCTGTCGCTACGCGTAGGCGCCATGACAAAGAGATATTGCGCCAGCACAGTAGAAGTCAACAGGAAGGTCCTGAGACGTTCTGCCACACTTGATGCAGTATCTATGCTGGGTGGCATCATCAAGGAAAATTCAGCGATCATAGTATCTTCTTTTGGAAAAGCAGCAAAATCCGCAACGAGGAAGCTGTTCAGGCTTTAGAAAGGATAAGACATGACAAGGAAAATTCTCACCGCTATCCTGATAATCATGGCCGCAGCATTCATCGCTGTAGAGGCCATGATTATCATATACGGAAGAAAGCCATACAATGATGAGGCTGACGTCGTCATAATTCTCGGAGCAAGGGTCTACGGCAGAACTCCGTCGCCAGCTCTGTCCTTTAGGCTCGAGAAGGCATTGGAATATCTTGAGTCCAATCAGGAGGCGGTCATAATCGTCTCCGGTGCCAAGGGCAGGGGAGAGGATGTGACAGAAGCCTTTGCCATGAAGAGATATCTGGAAGCAAGAGGTATCTCAGAAGGCAGGATCACCCTTGAGGAGGAATCGACCAATACCTTCGAAAACATCAGGAACAGCCTGGCTCTCCTTGGTGGAGGTCAGGACAGGAGAAAGCTCCTCATCATATCCAACAACTTCCATATGCTCAGGGCGAAGCTGATTGCCTGGAAGCTGGGCTGGGATGCGGGAACTTTAGGTTCTCCTTCACCGCCAAGCGTCGTAATACAGTATCACCTCAGGGAGTTTTTCGGGATAATAAAATCACTCCTTATAGATAGATGACCGACCGGATACCGGACGGTCATTTCTGTTTTCCGTTATTTTCCGGCAGCTCTCCGGTTTCCACCAGGTTCTTCCAATATCTTACCGGCATTGACCTCTTCTGCTGCCTGGGATTGGCACGCTCCCTTATCGCGATGTTCTCGTAGTATTCCTTCCAGAACTCAGTGAAGCTGTCTGTTGCGATATATCTTGGGTCAAGCTCTACACCTGTCCTTATGGTGGTTTCACCATCATGGTAGAGGAGCACCTTTTTCCTCTTCTCATCGTATATCAGAAAATCCTGGTCACTGTATCTGTCAGTGAAGTGATCTGCAAGAAACTCCAGTATATCGTGGTCAGGGGATATCTTCGACACATAGACTCCACCTTTTTCAGAGAACCTTACGAACCCCGTGAACCTGTGGGACTCAAGAGATGCCTGCCTTGAAAGCCTTTCAGCCTTCATTATGGCCTCATCCTGGAAATCTCCCTTCTTCGCCTTGTTGCCGAAGCATGCGACTATGTACCTGAGCGTGACGGTCGGTGCCTCTCTGGAGCTGTTTGCAAGGCAGAATGCTATGGTATCAAGCGTCTCCCTGTCAAATCTTTTGACCATTGCATCCCTTACCTTAGTAAAGGACTCTTCGGAATAAAGCACGTCTACCGGCTCATCAAGAAGGTTGTGACGGTATTCGTCACGTCTCAGGAGATTTGGAGGCAGCTTTCCATAGTAGACCAGATAGACTGCGCACAGCAGCTCTCCCATGCTGCCGTCAAAAAGCATTACCTTCATGATGCACCTCCAGGGAGGGCTGCCATGATTCCCGGCAATGGAACAGGCTCTGCCATGGGCTTTGTGGAATGAGACTTGATCCTGATTGCCGGCTCCAGGGCGTCTAACTTGTCGAAGAGGTCTGTCTGTATCTCATCCTTCCTCTCAGACAATGCACTGTAAATCAGAACCGGATCCTGTGAAAAAGAGCCGTAGTATTTGCCGCTGACCAGAATGAAATGTCTGGCTCGTTTCAGGACTATCCCCATCCGCTTCAGCCCGTCCCAGGTAAGGGGAGAAAGGCGCCTTGCCTTCACCATCCTTTCAGCTGATATGAGTCCTACTCCGGGGATCCTCAGCAGCATGTCGAAGCTTGCGCGGTTCACCTCGACAGGAAACAGCTGCATGTTCCTAAGGGCCCATTGGGTCTTGGGATCAACATTGACATCCAGGTTTTCATCCGGAGACACCAGCTCCTCTGTCTGGAACTTGTAGAACCTGAGCAGCCAGTCTGCCTGATAGAGCCGGTGCTCCCTCTGGAGAGGAGGAGCCGGAATCTTAGGAAGAAGAGCGCTGGTGCCGACCGGTATATATGCTGAGTAATATACTCTCTTGAGTCCATAGGATTTGTAGAGACCTCCACTTAGTGAAAGTATCTTTCCATCGGTTGCAGGGGTCGCTCCGACAATAAGCTGAGTGCTCTGGCCGGCGGGAACGAAATCCTCGGAATATCTGAATATCCTCTTCTCTTCAGTATTCTCCTTAATTCTTCTGGAAATCTGGGCCATGGGCTTAAGGATCAGCTCCCGGCTCTTCTGAGGGGTAAGAGAGGCGTAGTCAGCCTCCTCAGGAAGCTCGATGTTGACGCTCAGCCTGTCTGCATATTTTCCGGCTTCCGCAATGAGGTAGGGACTTGCCCCAGGTATGCCCTTGACATGTATGTACCCATTGAATTTTTCCCTTATCCTCAGAGTCTTCAGTATCTGCACCATCAGCTCCATGGTATGGTCCGGGCTTTTCACCACACCTGAACTCAGGAAGAGCCCTTCGATATAGTTTCTCCGATAAAAGCTCATGGTAAGGTCTATAAGCTCCTCTGGTTTGAAGAAGGCCCTCTCGATGTCGTTAGATATCCTGTTCTGGCAATACGCACAATCGTATATGCAGTAATTGGTCATAAGAATCTTCAAAAGAGAAATGCATCGCCCGTCGCTGGTGAAGCTGTGGCAGATCCCTCCCTGTACTGCATTTCCAAGTGAGCCGGATTTGCCTTGCCTCGAATTCCCTGATGACGAGCAGGAGACGTCGTATTTTGCTGAATCAGCCAGTACCCTGATCTTTTCCTTGGTATCCATGAAATCACCGCTTCATCATTTATTTCATGATTCAATTATAGCACATATGTTCGATATGCGCAAAGGGCATGAAAAACCCCTGCCAAATAAATGACAGGGGTCCTCAGACCATTATTATCTTACTACTACCTTGATTGACTCGACCTTAGGGTCTTCAGTTCCCTGGACATACAGTCCGGTCTTCTTGAGGTCTCCAACATACTTGACTATCTCTTCCGTGATAACCTCTCCCGGACATAGGACCGGAATACCCGGAGGGTATGCCATCAGGAATTCGCCGCTTACTTCTCCAATGCTGTCCTCGAGGAGAACCGATTCCTTGTATCCGTTAAAAGCTTCTCTAGGGATAAGAACCTGCTTGGGTATGGCAGGGATATCTATAAAATCAGGCTTCACAGCATTCTTGTTCATGTATTCTTCGCTTATCTCCTTAAGTGCGGCTATAAGCTTGTCAAGATTCTCCCTGGTATCACCGAAGGAACCAACTGCAAGCACGTTGTATAGGTCCGACAGCTCCATCTGGATATGGTATTTGTTTGAGAGGATCATGTCCAGGTCAAAGCCCGTTATTCCAAGGTCCCTGCAGGTTATGCAGATCTTTGTGGGATCCAGGGCAAATACTCCCGGATTTCCCAGGATTTCCTTGCCGAAGCAGTAGAAGCCCGGGATCTTGTTGATTTCAGCTCTTGTATACTCTGCATTTTCTATTGCCATATCAAGAAGTTCTTCACCTTCCAGTGCAATCTGTTTCCTTGAGGTATCCAGGGATGCCAGGAGCAGGTAAGAAGGGGATGTAGTCTGCAGAAGGTTCATTATAGCCTGCACCCTTGACTGGCTAACGTACTTCGTCCTCACATGGAGGAGCGAAGCCTGAGTCATTGCGCCAATTATCTTGTGCGTGCTCTGCGCGCATAAGTCGGCACCAGCTTCCATGGCGCACATCGGAAGCTTCTCGTTGAATGCCAGATGCGGTCCGTGGGCTTCGTCGACTATCAGTGGGATGTCGTACTCATGGACTATGTCTGCAATTCTCTTCAGCTCAGTGGCAACACCATAGTAGGTTGGGTTGATTATGAGCACTGCCTTTGCATGAGGATTCTGCCTCAGGGTTTCCTCAACGGTCTCAGGAGTGACACCCTGTGCTATGCCAAGCTTCTTGTCAAGCTCCGGCTGCATATATACCGGTATTGCTCCTGACAGTATTATCCCTGCAGTTATTGACTTGTGCACGTTCCTCGGGACTATGATAGTGTCTCCCTCGCTTACAACGGACATTATCATGGCTTGTATGGCACCAGAAGTTCCGTGTATGGAAAAGAAAGTGGCATCGGCGCCATAGGCATCCGCAGCCAGCTCCTGAGCCTTCTTTATTGGCCCTGTGGGATGGTGAAGGGAGTCAACCAGCTGGAAAACAGTCACGTCTATCTTGAATGGATTTTCTCCCATGAATTTCTTGAACTTTTTCTCAACACCTTCGCCCTTCTTGTGCCCTGGCACATGAAAGGGAATGGTCTCTCTGTCGACATATTCCATTAAAGCGTCAAACATTGGAGTCTCGTTCTGATTAAGCTTGTACAACTTTCAACGGCACCCTCTTTCTTGGATTGTGACGGCCATAAGGCCCTATGGAATCAGCGGCAGGGTGTTACATGCCAGTACCAAAATCACTATTTTATATAATAACACAATTTGGTTTCGATTCAATTAATTATACGATATTTTAAGCTGCCGTGCAGAAGTTTTGAATAAGCAGCGGCATACACTTTTTCCTACCTCACGACAACCGCCCACTTGAGTGCGTTATAGGATGTCTCGAACTTCACCTGGCTCACCCAATAGGTGTTCCTTGAGCTGGCAGGGTCGGTGACATGATACTCGCCATCTGAGTTGTAGCCGGTCAGTACCATTACATGCATATTGTCGACAATATTGACATTGCCTGAAGGTCCCATGTCATATACCTTCCAGACCGGTGTCTCGTAGTTTCTGGTGGTTACATAGACAACCACAGGATTTCCCTTGTCAATCTCTGCCTTCAGCTGAGCAGTCGAATATCCCGAAACATCCGCAACATTGCCGCTGTATCTGATGCCATATGCTGTCAGCGCCTCAGGGAATATGGACTGGAATATCTCGGGCACTTCTGAGACTACCCTGTACGGTGTGCTCGCGAATCCGTTGAATGGGTCCCTTTCAGTTTTCGGCATGGCATCGAGGAACGCCTTGAGTTCAAGTGCAGTGTATCCCTTGTGCTTCAGTGCCATGAGGAGGCTGGCCCCCTCGCAGCCCATGGGGGCGTATACAGGTGAGTACTGGTTCACGTAGGGTATTCCAATCACCTTCTGGCTGTAGCCGGATAGTATGGTCACGTAGCTTCCTGATACCCAGCCTGTCCTGCCGCTGAAGCTAACCTTGTACCAGCCTCCTGAAGTCCCTAGTGACTCAAGCTTTGTACCTGCAGGTATGGTCGTTATAATGGCGTAGCCTGTACCTGCTCCAGTCCTCATGTTAAGGTTTGCTGTGGTCCTTATGTATGTCGAGGTTACTGAAGGGGCTGGAGCAGGAGCCTGGGCCTGCACTGGCGTGAGATATGATCCTGAAGCCCATCCTGTCGCTCCCTGGTAGGTGACCTTATACCATCCGTTCTCTGAGCCTGATACCGAGACCTGGGCACCTTTGGGGATGACCCTGATTATCTGGTAACCGGTTCCGGGACCTGTCCTCATATTAAGGTTCGCAGTTGCTGCCATGGCAGATGAAGCCTGTACTACCGGTGCCGGAGCCTGGGAAGACTCTCTGAAGGATACGTACAGCGGGTTTGCACTTATGTACATTCCGTTTGAGAGCCTGTACATGTCCCTGCCAGCTACGGATATCTTCTCAACAGCAGCGAAGGACTCTCCCTTGTACGCTACCTTCACCTTTGCTGTCCAGTCAGGTCTGCTGTAGGTCCAGAGCGCGCTGCAGGTGACTGTTACAGTACCCTGAAGCTCAAGGGCAAAAGCCTCGATGCCTCCATTTGTCCTGTCTGCCCATGAGGCAGCTCCTGGCATTGCTGACGCAGAAGCTATCACCAGAAAGGCTGTCGCCTTTATTAAAATGTTCCTTATTTTCTTGCTGTTCATAAAACGCCTCCTGATATGAAATTTGATAATTTGCATCAACTTTGAAGCAAATTTGACAGATATTAATCTTTACGACTGCATTCAACTCAATCTTATTATATAATATTAGATAAAGATATGATTATGTTTTAGGAGGTTTATCATGACCTATATGGAAAAGTACGAATCATGGCTTAAGGACGACAGCGTGCTCCCTGAATTCAAAGCGGAGCTGAAGGCGATTACTGATGAAAAGGAAATAGAGGACAGGTTCTATCAGGACCTGGAATTCGGCACGGCAGGACTGAGAGGTGTACTCGGAGCCGGAACGAACAGGATGAACGAACACACAGTGGGAAAAGCCACTGAAGGACTTGCCAGGTACATTGCAGAGACCTTCCCGGGCTCACCATCGTGCGCAATAGCATATGACTCCAGGATAAAGTCGGATACCTTTGCCAAGACTGCAGCACTCATCCTCGCTGCCCATGGGGTAAAGGCGTATCTCTTCGAAAGCCTCAGGCCTGTGCCAATGCTTTCATATGCGGTAAGGTACCTGAAGGCTGATGCCGGCATAGTAATCACTGCGTCGCACAATCCGAAGCAGTACAACGGCTACAAGGTATATGGAGCCTATGGTGGACAGCTTACTGACGAGGCCGCAGACATAGTCCTTGCCAAGATAGGGGATGTAGCTTCCTTCGGGGATGTCAAATCCATAAGCGAGGAAGAGGCAGTTGAAAAGGGGCTTCTTGTCTACATAGGCGAGGAGGTCGACAAATCATACATCGACTCAATCAAGACAGTCACAGTCAAGAAGGACCTGGTCAGGGAAAGCGCACCTGAGCTCCAGATAATATACACTCCACTTCACGGCTCAGGCAATGTTCCTGTAAGAAGGGTCCTGAGGGAGCTTGGCTACACCAACGTGCATATTGTGAAGGAACAGGAGGCTCCGGACGGAAACTTCCCGACTGCTCCTTATCCGAACCCTGAGAATCCTTCGGTATTCACACTGGCTCTTGAAATGGCCAAGGAAGTGAAGCCAGACATCATATTCGGAACCGACCCTGACTGTGACAGGATAGGTGTTGTAGTTACCGAAAAGGATGGAGGAAGCAGAGTCCTTACAGGCAACCAGACAGGAATGCTTCTGACATACTATCTCCTGAACGCGTTGAAGGAAGAGGGAAGACTGCCTTCTAACGGCGTTGTCATAAAGACCATAGTGTCAACAGAGAGCGTAAGGAAGATAGCCGCATCCTACGGAGTTGAGCTGATGGATGTCCTCACAGGCTTCAAGTATATCGGCGAAAAGATCGAGGAGTTCAAGGCCACTAAGGAGAAGACCTTCATATTCGGCTTCGAGGAATCCTTCGGTTACCTTGCAGGGGACTTTGTAAGGGACAAGGACGCTGTCGTGGCATCTATGCTCGTCTGCGAAATGGCGCTCTATTACAAGAAGAAGGGCATGACCCTTTATGATGCTCTTATGGAAGTGTACGAGAAGTACGGATACTTCAACGAAGCCATAGTCTCCTTCACCCTGGAGGGCAAGGACGGGCAGGACAAGATCAGGAAGTGCATCGAGTATATGAGGGATAATACCCTTACCGAGGTTGATGGTGTCAAGACGTTGTCAAAGGAAGACTACAAGCTGAGAGAGAAGACAAATCTTCTGACAGGCGTCAGAGAAGAGATAACACTTCCATCTTCGAACGTTATAAAGTATACTCTTGAAGATGATTCCTGGTTTGTCGTAAGACCTTCAGGAACTGAGCCAAAGATGAAGGCCTATGTGGCCGTTACAGGAAAGGACCTGGATGATTCCAGGAACAAGCTTGAAGCCTTCAAGAAGGCTGTAGTCGAAGCCGTGAACAAGGGCTTCGAATAAGTAATGTACTGACTTAATTAAAGATGTGACTGATGGCATACCATCTTGGTATGCCATCAGTTTGGAGGTAATATGGATTTTCGGCAAGGATTGAAGGAGAAGCTTTCAAAGCTCATTTTCCTTGAGCTCAAAAAGGATTTCGCAGCCAGGGCATTCAAGGCGGATGGGCTCATGGACATCGAGGGAGAGGTTTATGTTCCTCTGTCTCCTGACTACATCGCCAAAAACCTGGAGAGGGACATGATCAAAAATCTGCCTGTCGGAGAGTTCGTGAAGGGCATGTACTACTGCCTTGGAGCGGACAGAGGATTCAGGTATGCAGAAGCCTACAGGCTGATGCTTGAAAACATTGGCATGGAAAGCCTGGTCAAGGGTCTTGTCGCAAGGCTGATAAAGGACGGCAGGAAAGATGAAGCCATTATTTACCTACTTGGACTCTATGAGGTCCATGGTGAAAAGGATGTGACGCTGAATACCCTGGCTCTTCTTGAGGAGCTTTCCATAGAGGACAGGAGTTATCTCGATGGTTTTCTCGCATTGGCAGAAGAGGTATCTCAGAAGGGTCTCCTTGAAGCGAAACTCTTCCTTGGCTCTGCGTTAAGGATGAAGGGTGATTTCCCGAAAGCTCTGGTCGTGCTCAGGGACTATATCACATCAGGAGGCGAGGAAACATCTGAGTTGTCTTCGGAGCTTGAGAGAATAGGCCGGAAGGCTCTCCTTGAGGAGTCTGAAGCGGTCCTGTATGACGACCCGGGAAGGTTTTTGGAGATGATTCTGCCAATTCTCACATCAGAGTCAGACAATCCGAAACTTCTGCTCCAGGTAGCCATAGCTTACAGAAACCTCAAGAACCATGATAAAGCCATATACTACCTGAATGAAGCTCTGGCTCTTGACGATGGCTATGCTGACGTCATCAATGAACTTGGAATAAACTATGCCGCAATGGGAGATTTTGAGACTGCGGTCTCATATTTCAGACCGCTCTTCGACAGGACCATGACCATAGAGGTTCTTACGAACCTCATCATGTGCTACGTGAACCTCGGGGATATGGAATCTGCCATGAAGCATATAGCGATAGGGGAAAAGATCTCTCCGGATGATGATGTCTTAACTGACATCAAGAAATTCCTGAAGAGATAAATACATGCTGAAAGGAACTATTATGAAGATTATGATTACTGGAGGAGCTGGTTTCATCGGCTCACACATTGCCGACCTGCTTATTTCAGAAGGACACGACGTGGCAGTCATAGACAGCCTGGTCCATGGAAAGCTTGAGAACTTAAGCGACAATGTGAAATTCTACGAATACGACATAAGGGACAAGGGAATAAGGGCGGCGTTCGAGGAGTTCATGCCTGAGGTGCTGATACATGAGGCAGCTCAGATAAAGGTCCCGAATTCAATAAAGGACCCATTGTATGACGCCGAGGTCAACATATTGGGGACTCTCAATCTTCTTGAGCTCTGCAGGGAGTTTAAAGTCAGGAAGGTGATCTATCCTGCGACTGCAGCCATGTTCTCGGATCCGCAGTATCTGCCCATCGATGAGAAGCATCCTTTGAGTATGATGAGCGGCTACGGGGTTTCCAAGCACACTGTCGAGCATTACCTTGAGGTCTATTCAAAGCTCTATAACCTTAACTATACTGTCCTTCGCTACTCAAACGTGTATGGACCAAGGCAGGATTCAACAGGCGAGGGTGGAGTCGTTGCCATATTCTGCGAGAAGATGTCTGAAGGGATAGTGCCTGAGATTTATGGAGATGGGAACCAGACAAGGGATTTCATCTATGTGAAGGACGTGGCCAAGGCAAATGCACTGGCGCTTGATTCACTTGACAACGAGATTTTCAATTGCTGCACAGGCACGGAAATATCTGTCATTGAGCTTTATGATGAAATAGCACGCGACCTGGACTTTGATAAGCTGCCAATAATGAGGGAGCCCAGGGAAGGCGACATATACAGGACCTACATGACCTACAAGAAGCTCAACGATGCAATAGGCTGGGCTCCGAGCTGGAACATATCCGGAGGAATCAGGGAAACCCTTGATTACTACAGGAACAGAAAAAACAACTGATATGGTGCAAGAATTGTGCGGATGAATGCATAATGTATATGCGTGCATTGTTGACAGTACCATACAGGTGCCTTATAATAAAAATGAACTAATGTTCGACATCCGTCGACTTAGATAGGAGGAATGAAGAATTGGCCAATATTAATCCCGATAAGCTGAAGGCCCTTGAAGCAGCAGTCAGCCAGATAGAGAAGCAGTTCGGCAAGGGCTCTGTCATGAAGCTAGGCGAGGAAGCCAACCACAGTCTTGAATCCATACCCACAGGATGCCTTGACCTGGATATCGCCCTTGGAATAGGCGGCATACCCAAGGGAAGGATAATTGAAATATACGGACCAGAGTCTTCGGGTAAGACCACACTATCACTCCATATCATAGCAGAGGCTCAGAAGCTGGGCGGTGCCGCAGCATTCATAGATGCCGAGCATGCCCTGGACCCTCAGTATGCCAAGGTACTTGGAGTTGATATTGACAACCTGCTTGTCTCGCAGCCTGATACAGGTGAGCAGGCGCTGGAAATTGCAGAAGCCCTGGTACGTTCAAACGCTATAGAACTCATTGTAGTGGACTCTGTTGCAGCCCTTGTACCAAGAGCTGAAATAGAAGGCGAGATGGGGGACAGCCATGTAGGACTACAGGCAAGACTCATGTCGCAGGCTCTAAGAAAGCTTGCAGGTACGGTAAACAAGACGAAATGCTCCATAATATTCATAAACCAGCTCAGGGAGAAGGTAGGCGTCATGTTCGGAAGCCCTGAGGTCACTCCCGGAGGAAGGGCTCTCAAGTTCTATGCCTCAGTAAGAATGGATATCAGGAGAATCGACTCAATCAAATCAGGTGACAATGTCACAGGAAACAGGACAAGAGTCAAGGTCATAAAGAACAAGGTTGCCCCTCCATTCAAGCAGGCTGAATTCGACATCATGTATAACGGAGGCATCTCCAGAGAGGGCACCGTACTTGACGTTGCAGTCAGGGAGGAAATTGTCCAGAAATCAGGCGCATGGTTCTCCTACAATGAAGTAAGGCTTGGTCAGGGACGTGAAAACTCCAAGGTCTATCTTACAGAGAACAAGGATATTCTCCTTGAGATAGAGAACAAGATCAGAACCAAATACAAGCTGCCACTGGCAAAGTCAGAAGCAGTAACGGATGCAGCTCCGGCAGCACCTGAAAAGAAAAGCAAATAGAGTACAAAACCCGGATCTTCAAGGTCCGGGTTTTTGCATCCGGTATTGATTAATATGGATCAATGTGAACAGATTTTTCTGGAAATTTGCATGAACGATATGTTGCTTTTGTTTGACACTTTCCGTTGTGTAGGATACAATTGATTTGTATTGGTTTATCATTTATCACAGTGAGAAAATATGCACTTTCAAGCTTTTGTCCTTAGCTTAAAAGGATGATAAAAAGCAAGGAGGTGTTATGATGCGCCCAGAACAAATGGCGATCCTGGTAACAGGTCTGTTGACTGCAGTGGTCGTTGGAGCCATCATATTATATTTAGCAAAGACAAAACTGAAAACCGCTGAGGATATCCTTAGCAACGCGGAAAAGCAGGGTGCAACAGTCGTAGAGGACTCCAGGAAGGCGGCGGAAGCCATCAGGAAGGAATCAGTCCTTGAAGCGAAGGATGAAGTCCACAGGTTGAGGAATGACCTCGACAAGGAGCTCCGCGAGAGAAGAACTGAGGTCCAGAGACTCGAAAGAAGAACCATCCAGAAAGAAGAGACACTAGACAAGAAGACAGAACAGCTTGAGAAGAAGGAAGAAGCGCTGGCCAAGAAGATGCAGGATGCTGCAGACAAGGAATCCAGAGCTGATGAACTTATAGCCGAGAGAAGGCAGGAACTCGAAAGGGTTGCAGGTCTCACTCAGGACGATGCCAAGAAGTTGCTTCTTGACGAAGTGAGAGGCGAAATCGAACACGAGACAGCCCAGATGATCAAGGACATTGAAGCAAGGGCTAAGGAAGAAGCCGACAAGAAGGCAAGGGAGATCATCACCACATCGATCCAGAGGTGTGCGGCGGACCATGTGTCCGAGACGACAGTACATGTCGTGGCACTTCCAAATGATGAGATGAAGGGTAGGATCATCGGCCGTGAAGGCAGAAACATAAGGACCCTGGAGACACTGACCGGTGTTGACCTCATCATTGATGACACACCTGAGGCAGTAATCCTGTCAAGCTTCGACCCGATCAGAAGAGAGGTCGCGAAGCTGTCGCTTGAAAAGCTTATCGTGGACGGCAGGATACATCCTGCAAGAATCGAAGAGATGGTCGAGAAATCAAAGAAAGAAGTGGAGAACGAAATCAAGGAAGAAGGAGAACAGGCTTCCTTCGAGGTAGGAATCCACGGAATCCATCCTGAAATACTGAAGCTGCTAGGCCGGCTCAAGTTCAGGACAAGCTACGGTCAGAACGTGCTTAAGCACTCCATCGAAGTCGCAAATCTCGCAGGTCTTATGGCCAGCGAACTTGGACTTGACGCCACCTTGGCCAAGAGGGCGGGCTTGCTCCACGACATTGGAAAGGCTGTAGACCATGAGGTTGAAGGACCACATGCCGTTATAGGCGCTGACCTTGCAAAGAAATTCCATGAATCAGCACTGGTGGTCAATGCCATCGGAGCACACCACGGTGATTTCGAAATGCAGTCCATGGAGGCTGTACTTGTCCAGGCAGCTGATGCAATATCAGCAGCAAGACCTGGTGCAAGAAGAGAAACACTGGAGAACTATATCAAGAGACTTACCAAGCTGGAAGAGATTGCAAACTCCTACGAAGGTGTAGAAAAGTCATATGCAATCCAGGCCGGAAGAGAAATCCGTATAATTGTAAAGCCGGATGTCGTCGACGATGCAGGGGCTATGAGCCTGGCAAGGAATATTGTGAAGCGAATAGAGAGCGAGCTTGAATATCCTGGTCAGATCAAGATCAATGTCATCAGGGAGACACGTTCAGTGGACTACGCAAAATAACCTATGAAGGAGATGCCTGCATCTCCTTCATTTTGTTTTGTGTCAATTGTTCTAAAATGGCGCTCTAGATGATATATTAATATTAGAGTTGCCAGAGGTGGTTTTATGCTGAATGATCTTCACATCCATACTTCATATTCTGATGGCGCATTCACACCGGACGAGATAATTGAGGCTGCTATCGAAAAGAAAATCAGATGCATCTCCATTACCGACCATGATACGCTGAATGCCTACGGGAATTATACTCCGCGAAGTGAAATTACAATCATACCTGGAGTTGAAATTTCCACTTACTACAAGGGAATGGAGATCCATGTCCTGTCATACTTTCACGACCCTTTCGACAGGGAGCTCAGGGAGCTTCTTGAAAAGGTGAAGGTTGACAGGGTGGAGAGATATAAGAAGATTCTGGCTAATCTCCGTGCTTTGGGCCTTGAGCTGCCGACCGACGCCCCTCCTTTGGACTCTTACGGAAGGGCACATATAGCCAAGCTTCTGCTAAGCGGCGGGCATGTCAGGACATTCAGGGAAGCCTTCTCACTTTATCTGGACGTCGACAAGCTGGCATATGAGAAGAGGTTCAAAATCGATGCCAGGGACGCTGTGAAGCTTCTTACAGGTGCCGGAGGCACAACATGCATAGCGCACCCCGGAGAGAAGCTGCTCACCATGCATTTCGAGAACTTGCTCCTGGACCTGAAGTCCAGTGGGCTGCAGGGACTGGAGGTCTACCATCCTTCTCATACTAGAGAGCAGATGAGCAGACTGTACAGCCTTGCCAGGAAATACCAGCTGGCAATAACCGGCGGCAGTGACTTCCATGGCCGAAGAGGAGCCCCTATGGACCTTCTTGGAAAATACGGCGTAAATGAGGTGCTTCTCAAAAAGCTTATACAATGCAGCGCCAGAAGGATCCGAAAGCAGAACAAATGATTAGAAAGTACAATACAAATATTAGGAGGAATAAAATGCAGTATTCAACTAAAGCGCAGAGCCTTACTCCATCACTCACCCTTGCCATCACCGCCAAGGCGAAGGAACTCAAGGACAAGGGACTTGACGTGGTTGGGTTCGGAGCAGGTGAACCGGATTTCAACACTCCACAGAATATCATAGATGCGGCTACAAAGGCCATGAACGAGGGCAAGACCAAATATACTCCGGCCTCCGGCATAAACGAGCTGAAAGATGCGGTGGCTGAAAAGCTTCTGGCTGAGAACGGTCTTAAATATGCCAGGGAGCAGGTCATAATCTCCACAGGAGGAAAGCAGTGCCTAGCAAATGCTTTCGAAGCTCTCATTAATGAAGGGGACGAGGTGCTTATAGCAACCCCGTACTGGGTTAGCTATCCCGACCTTGTGACTCTTTCCGGCGGAAAGAGCGTATTCCTCGATACCAGGGAGGAGAACAACTACAAGATAACAGTTGAAGTTCTGAAGGCTCAGGTTACAGATAAGTCTAAGATTCTCGTCATCAACAGCCCCAACAACCCTACAGGAACCATATATTCAAGGGAAGAGCTTATAGAGATTGCAGAATTCTGCAAAGAAAAAGACCTTTTCATCATATCAGACGAGATGTATGAAAAGCTGATATACGGTGATGAGCAGCACGTATCCATTGCATCACTTTCTGACGATGCATATGCAAGGACGCTGGTCGTCGGAGGCTTCTCGAAGTCCTATGCCATGACAGGATGGAGGCTTGGATATGCAGCGGGTCCGAAGGAGCTTGTGAAGCTCATGGGCAGCATACAGAGCCACACCACATCAAACCCAACCAGCTTCGTCCAGTACGCAGCCGTTGAAGCTCTTAAAGGAAGCCAGGACTCAATTTCGAAAATGAACGCTGAATTCGCAAAGAGAAGGGACTACATGGTTGAGAGGGCAATGGGGATAGAAGGACTGTCCTGCATATATCCCAAGGGTGCATTCTATGTCATGATGGATGTCAGGAAGCTGATGGGAAAGACCTACAAGGGAAAGGCTGTCAAGGACTCACTGGACTTCTCGGCATTTCTCCTTGAGGACTACCTTGTGGCGGTGGTGCCGGGAATAGCATTCGGGCTTGAAGGCTTCGTAAGGCTTTCCTATGCGACCTCAATGGCTAACATAGGAAAGGGTTTCGACAGGATATCCGAGTTCGTGTCCCTTTTTGAATAATATGGGAGTGAAGGCTATGAAACCTGATCTGGAGCTATATATGCCTGTTGCAGGAAAAGTGATCCCCCTGGAGGATGTCAACGACCTTCTTGCCGAAGACATGGTAGGTGGAATGGGCGCAGGGATAATCCCCAGCGGTGATATTTTCTACTCCCCTGTTTCAGGCAAGGTTGTCATGGTGGCCGAGAATCTCAATTCAGTGGCTATCGCAACAAAATCCGGAATCACCATACTCATACATGCAGGCATAGATACCGCCAAGCTTGGCGGAAGGGGGTTCTGCATATATGTCAGGGAGGGTGATAGTGTCACTGCAGGCGACAAGCTCCTGTACATGGACCGTGATTATGTGGAGTCGAGAGCCAAAATCACCACTCCTCTGATCATCACAACACCCGACATGGTGGGAAATATCGAAACGGATTATTATGTAAACGATGCCTTTGTCAAATTCATGGAAATTTTTTTAGCAAAGGATTGACTATTGAGAATAGAACAAAACATGTTATAATGAATTTGTTAATGTTTCAGAATAATGTTTATGAGGTGAATTATATGGTTTCAAAAGAAGTATTTGTAAAAAACCCAACCGGTCTTCATGCAAGACCAGCAACACTCCTTGTAAAGAAGGCTTCATCGTTCAAGTCTGATGTAAGCGTAGAATACAATGGAAAGAAGGCTAACGTAAAGAGCCTTATCGGAGTTCTTTCACTTGGAGTCACAAAGGGAGCAAGCATAGTGGTGTTTGCAAACGGCGAGGACGAAGAGCTTGCAGTAGAAGAAGTTTCAAAGCTTATCGCTACACTGGAAGAATAAGAAATAAAACCCTGGAAACAGGGTTTTTTAAATTTTACGGAGGATAATATGAGAGATACCTATGAGACCCCATTGAACAGGAGATATGCTTCCAAAGAGATGAGCTATGTGTTCTCGGATCTTAAGAAGTTCAGGACATGGAGAGAGCTTTGGATTGCACTCGCAGAGGTCGAGATGGAGCTGGGTCTTCCCATAACGGCAGAGCAGATAGAAGAGCTCAAGAGCTTCAGGGAAGATATCAATTTCAAGGAAGCTGAAGAGAGAGAAAAGAGTGTCAGGCATGACGTCATGAGCCACGTCTATGCATACGGGCTTCAGGCAGTCGGAGCAAAAGGAATCATACATCTCGGCGCTACCTCCTGCTATGTAGGCGACAACACCGACCTCATAATCATGAGGGAAGCGATGCAGATAATCAGGGCAAAACTTGTCCATACAATCAGGAACCTGAAGGAATTCTCCCTTAAGTACAAGGACCTGCCGACACTCGGATTCACCCACCTGCAGCCTGCTCAGCTCACTACTGTTGGCAAGAGGGCTTCAATGTGGATGCAGGACCTGGTGCTTGACCTGGAGCAGCTGGACTTCGCCATAGAATCATTAAGGTTCAGGGGAGTCAAGGGAACCACAGGAACCCAGGCAAGCTTCATGAGCCTCTTCGACAACGACGAGGAGAAGGTTATGCTTCTGGACCAGAAGGTTTCAGATAAGTTCGGGTTCAGCAAGGTATTCAGGATAACTGGGCAGACCTATACAAGGAAGGTCGACTCAATGATCCTTAACACTCTCAGCGAGATCGCCCAGAGCGCTTATAAGTTCAGCAATGACCTGAGGCTCCTGCAGAACATGAAGGAGATCGAAGAGCCTTTCGAGAAGAACCAGATCGGATCTTCTGCCATGGCCTACAAGAGGAACCCCATGAGAAGCGAAAGGATAAGCGCACTTGCCAGGTATGTCATCGTTGACGCACTCAATCCTGCGATCACTGCATCCACGCAATGGTTCGAGAGGACCCTGGATGACTCCGCAAACAAGAGGATTTCCATCTCAGAAGCGTTCCTCGCACTCGACGGTGTCCTCAACCTTTATATCAACATAACCTCAGGCATGGTAGTCTATGAAAAGATGATAACCTCACATGTCATGAATGAGCTTCCCTTCATGGCAACTGAGAACATCATCATGGAAGGTGTCAAGAGAGGCGGAGACAGGCAGGAGCTGCATGAGCTCATTAGGGGCCACTCCATGGAGGCTTCGAAGAGAGTCAAGCAGGAAGGACTGGACAACGACCTTTTGACAAGGATCGGTAACGACCCTTCATTCAGGCTTGGCAAGGATGAGCTCAAGGATATCATGGAACCAGGCAACTACATCGGCAGAGCGCCGGGACAAGTTGTTGACTTCATAAAGAATGAAGTTGATCCTATACTTGAAAAATATGCTGACGAAACTGCACAGGAATCTGAAATAACCGTATAATTTCCACATTGTGATACAAAGCCATCCACTGGATTTAACCAGAGGATGGCTTTCTTCATCTATTCTGGAATTATGGAAAACCAGGACATAAAAAGGTTCATTTACAACAAAGGGAGCCCGTTCGGCTCCCTTTGCTGTATCAATTCGCCTGACCGTAGGATATGTCGACCTCTTCTGTCCTCTCATTGCCATGGTTGTCGATTATGACGGCAACAGCCCTCAGGCCTTTACCACCATATAGGATATCCACCTCCAGGGCAATCTGGTCAGTATAGAGGTTCGCTTCTGTAATCTCCCCGGAAAGGTCTGAGAATGCCTCATCAACAGGTAGAGGCGCTTCCATCAGGAATGTTGTGTCGTTGTAGAGCATTACCTTTCCTGACACAGGCCAGTTTGAAATTTTCCTTCCTTGTTCTCCTCGTGCGAATGCAGGGTACACCTTCAACATTATTTGACCTGATAAACTTGATTTTCCATTCCTTACCCTGGTAGTACCTTCGAATCTCAGTTCAGTCTTCATGATGTACTGGGACTTAAGGTCCCTGAGTATTTCCAGAAATTGGGGCTCAGATACTATACCTTCCCTGAAAACCACGGAAAGCCTTATTTCATCGCTTAGAGGCAGTTTAATCTCACAAGTGAACGAAGATCCGGATGATGGCTCTCCCTTCACTGATATGGGGTCACTGCCTGGAATTGCCGCAATGAATTCGGCAGTCATTCCTTCCCTGTGGACCTTTGGAAATGCAGTGAGATTAAGGATTGCAGTACCTTCCTTCTCATTGAATTCACTTACGATGACCGAGTAATCCGACAGGTTAGTGTTTCCTGTCTTAAGCTTGTCTTCAAGTGCATCAGCAATGCTGCCAGGCTGGCTGATTATGAGGCTGTTCAGAAGGTCGACCCTGCTGTTTAATTCAGCATTCCTTGAAGACTGCGCTGCCATTTCCGCCTTCATCATATCGATGCTTTTTGAGAAGAGAAGATATAGTGAAAGCATTGAAATCGCTGTGACAGCTACTGCCACTAATCCGATTGTCCTGTTCCGTCTTGCGGACCTCTGATTTGCTTCATTCTGCTCTGTGAAGAGCCTTACAAGCTGCGGGTCGATTTCCGGACCCTTGGCATCATTTTCAGATCCGTCTCCAAACAGGCTTCCGATGGATACGTCAAATGCCTTTGCCAGGGCGATGATGTTCACCATGGTCGGCTGGGCCGCGTCAGATTCCCATTTGGACACAGCCTGCCTCGACACTCCAAGCATTTCAGCGAGGTCTTCCTGGGACAGTCCTGATTCTTTCCTTAGCTTCTGTATGTTTTCCCCAATCATCATATTCAATCCCTCCTAAGCTGCATGTTATCATCTGTCTTAAATACCCTCTACCAGTTCAGGCTTCCAAACCGGCAACCTGGGGTTGCACTTCAAAAAAAGAGGCCTTTCGGCCCCGTATGGTCAGCTTTTCCTGCTTCCCATGTACTTATCTGTGTACTTCAGGAAGATATAGTCCAGAATATAAAGTGAAGCATACCTTATGGAAAGGTTCATTACCGACATCCCCGTATTTCCTGTAAGCTTAAGGTAAACATCCACCTTGTCGAAGAAATCCCTGTAATCAAGCTGGGAGATGAATATGATCTTGCATTTGGATGCTTTTATCTTTTCAGCTATGATCCTGTTTCCAGCTATGAATTTGCCTGAGGGGCTGAATATGATCGCAAGGCAGTCCTTGTCGAAGGTATCGAGCAGCTCCATCTGTTTCTGGATATCCAGGAATGCGTTGATGAACTTTCCCTTTGCAAGGAAGTTGATCTCCAGGTCCTGAGCATACGCCTGTGAAAGGTGTGTCCCGAATACTCCCACGGTCTCCGTATCATGGATCATGTCGACTATCCTGTTGATGAGCGCTTCATCCATGTTGTTCATGCTGTCCAGGTCTCCGATTATCTTGTTGTACAGCATTTCCTTTAAAGTTGCTTCCTCGCCGAACTCAGCCCTCAGGTCATGTATGAAGTCCCTCTGTCTGTAGTTCCTTATGGTTGTAGCCAGTGTTTCCTTGAACTCTCCGAAGCTCTCGTAGCCAAGCTTCCTGCAGAACCTTGAGATCGCTGAAGGGGATGTATAGCACTTGTCTGCCAGCTGGTTTATTGTGAGCTTGCCCACCACATTGAGGTTCTTAAGGATATTTATGGCGATGTTGTAGTCAACATCGTTATTCTTGTTTGTGCTTATGAATACTATGAGCCTGAAAAGAATATCTCCCATTTTATCGCCTCCGGATAAGTCCTATACGTTTATTATATATCATGCACAAGGTTATTCATAATGCTATTGTCCGTTTTTTTGCCCAACTGGCCATTAAGTTGTCATGAAGTTACAAAAGAAGCTCAAAGGACTATAATGTAGTCAGAAACAACCAGGGAGTTGATTGAAATGGTTGATACGATTCTCCTATGGCTTCTCCATGAATCCGACCCTTGTGCTAGGCTTACAGCGCTTAAGCTATTGCTTGGAAAGAATGATGGTGATCCTGATGTTCAGGATGCCAGGGCTTCAGCAATGAATACTGGAACTATCGGAAAGATACTTCAAAAACAGAATCCGGACGGTTCATTCGGTGATCCGGAGAGGTTCTACCTTGACAAATACAGTGGTACTGTATGGACGCTTCTTGTACTTGCTGAGCTTGGTGCGGATCCTGGTGATGAGAGGGTCAAGAAGGTCTGCGACTTCATACTCGACCATTCTCAGGATCCGGATTCAGGTGGATTCTCCATGAAGATGAGCACAAGGACGGGAAGCGGACTCGGCAGCTCAGTCATCCCATGCCTCACCGGAAACATGATTTACAGTCTCCTGAGACTTGGTATGGAAGAAGACGAAAGGGTCATGAAGGGAATAGAATGGATCCTCAAGTACCAGAGGTGCGATGATGGTGAGTACATTACAAGCCCTTCAAAGGACTATGAGAAGCTCACACCGTGCTTTGGCAGGCATACGTGCCACATGGGAGCTGCTAAGGCCCTTAAGGCCCTTGCAGCAGTACCGGAAGAAATGAGGACAGCGCGTATTATTGAAAAAACCGATGAGCTTGTGGAATACTTCCTGATCCACCGTCTCTTCAAAAAGAGCCACGACATGGAAAAAACATCGAAACCCGGCTGGCTCAGGCTGGGATTCCCGCTCATGTACCAGACTGACATCCTTGAGCTCCTGCTGATCATGGCTGACCTTGGGATTAAGGACAAAAGGCTCGATGATGCCCTTTTGATCCTAAGAGGGAAAATGACTCCCGATGGAAGATGGATCATGGAAACATCCAACAACGGCAAGATGATTGAAGACATAGAGAAGAAGGGGAGCCCCTCGAAATGGATTACGCTCAGAGCCCTGAGGGTCCTGGAATATTATGGTGTGCATGGCAATGCCATATGAATTGGTATATAATATATTTAGAATATATCTGGAGGTAAACTTAAGTGACTGGTATCGTGCTTGGAATTCTATCTATTACATTTCTTCTCATATGGTACCTGGTGGACAGAAAGAAGATGTACTGGCTGATTGCCGGAGTCAATACCGCTACAGATGAGCAGAAGGCCAATATGGATCTGGAATCAATAGGCAAGGCCGTAGGTAAGATGAGCCTGACCCTTGCTCTCATCAACTTCATTTCAGCCCTGACCTGGAAATCCGGAGAATCATCGTTTTTTATCGCCATGGCAGCCAACATACTGATACCCATAATAACAATAGTGAAAATCAGAAAATATGACGCTAACAAGAAAACCAAGGGAGAGACTATACTTGCGACCTCATTTACCCTTGTTATTGTCATCGGTATCGGAATACTCTACCTGACGACCATGAAGGAGAGCAAAGTTGCCATTGCAGGGGATGCGGTGAAGGTTTCCGGGCTTTTCGGACGGAGCGTTCCAATTGGTGATATTGAAGACATAAGGATTGTTGATACACTTCCCGTGGTGACAATGAGGACCAATGGTGCAGGAATAGGAAGCGTCCTGAAGGGGAGGTTCAAGCTTGTTGGTGCCAGCAGGGCTTATCTATATCTATATAAGTCAGGAGGACCCTATATACTGATCGAGACGCTGGATTATCCGGTTTACCTTAACTTCAGGGACGATAGGACTCTATACAGTACCATGTCCATATTGTCTTCGGCGGATCCAGTGAAATAAAATTATTTCTTAATAAAGTCTTAACATTTTGATATTCAAACAATCCTGGCACTATAATTAGAGCTGTATCTACAGCAATAGCGATAGGAGATTGATTATCATAGGGAAATTGAATGAGTTAAGATTAGGCGACCTGGTCGCCAGGGTTCCGATAGTGCAGGGAGCCATGGGAATTGGAGTATCACTTTCAGGTCTTGCTGCCGCGGTGGCAAATGCCGGAGGCATAGGAGTCATCTCAGGAGTGCAGACAGGCTTCAAGGAGCCTGATTTCGTCAAGAACAACCTCGAGGCCAACAAGAGAGCGATGATAGCCCAGATCAGAAGGGCAAGGGAGCTTTCAGACGGAATCATAGGGATAAATATGCTGGCTGCCATGAACAACTACAAAGAGCTTGTCATGACAGCAATAGCTGAAGGCATAGATCTTGTTGTATCAGGCGCAGGACTTCCACTCGACCTTCCGGAGCTTGTGAAAGGCACAAAAACCAAGATTGCGCCCATAGTTTCATCAGGTAAGGCTGCGGCACTCATATCCAAGGTCTACGACAAGAAGTTCGGAAGGACCACAGACATGTTCATAGTAGAGGGCCCTGAAGCAGGAGGTCATCTCGGCTTCAAGAGGGAAGACATTGAGTCAGGTAACGTGAAGCCACTAAGTGTGCTCATTCCAGAAGTCCTTGAGGCGATAAAGCCATATGAGGAAAAGTATGGAGTTAAGATACCTGTCATAGCAGCCGGTGGAGTCTTTACTGGAAAGGACATTGCAGAATACCTTAATCTGGGAGCGGCTGGCGTACAGATGGCGACAAGGTTCGTAGCCACTGAGGAATGTGATGCTGACATCAATTTCAAGATGGCATACATCAATGCAAAGAAGGAAGACATAAGGCTTGTGAAGAGCCCGGTCGGAATGCCTGGAAGAGCTGTGAACAACAGCTTTACAAAACTGCTGGATGAAGGTGACATCAAGGTAAAAAGGTGCTACAACTGCCTCATTCCCTGTGATCCAAGAACTACTCCATACTGCATATCAGATGCTCTAATGAGCTCGGTATCCGGTGGTGAAGGACTTGTTTTTGCAGGCAGCAACGCTTACAGGGTGGAAAAGATAGTGAAGGTTCAGGAGCTTATTGACGAACTCGTCACAGAAGCTGAGCAATATGTGAAGTAGAAGGCCTATGGCCTTCTTTTCTTATAATAATTTATCCGATTACAGTATTCCTGATTCAATTACCTCATGAAACATGATACTATTTTCAGTGACGGTATAAATGGATGACTCTGCTGAGACATAGTCATTCTTTATAAGTAATTCATATCTCAGACATATAATAATTAGGAATGGAGGGAGAGTATGATTCGAAACTTAAAATATATTGCACCATTGGTCATAGCATCAGCACTTTTCGCTTCATGTGAAACAAAGAAACAGAATCCCCAGGATGTCTACATATTCAAGGTCGCAACCTTTTCTGAGCTTCCTGATGAAAGCGTAAGCTTTGTAAGGAACAAGACCTATGATGGCAGAATCGTCATGGAATTCACAGATGAGGAATACATATACGAACTGGATGAATCAGGAAGATTTCTGAGCATTTTCGTAAAGGATGAGCCAAAGAAGGAAGACCTTAACGAGGCAACGTCTGAGGTACTGCTGGAGAAGACAACTGATTACCTTAACAGGCTTGGCGTCAACCCTGAAACATATGAGATTACCTATGCCGTAAGCAGCAGCAAGGAACAGATTTCTGCTGTAGCCCGTCACAAGAGCGGTGAGTACTTTACGGGCAACAACGTTTACCTGCAGTACATCAAGGATGGCACTCTCATAAGCATATCCATGAAGTATGAAGATCCTGCAATATTGAACAAACCCAGCACCATATCAGAGGAACAGGCCAGGAAGATACTGTTCGACTACTTTGAAACCGCTGAGATTATGAAGCCATATATGACTCAAATAAGTACAGACAAGATAGGCAGTGAAGTGGACATCTATTATGGCAAAAAGGTGTACAATTTTTACTTTACGATTGCAACTGCAAACTCAGGTAAATTCAAATGTAAATATGTCGTATCAACAGAAACCGGATCCATACTATCAAAGATTGAACCGAAATAGAAGCTGACTCCTTATCAGGGAATCGGCTTCTTTTTTTGTCCTAATTTATATTTTGTTCAATTCAATTTTATCATTGACAATTCCTCAGTTTAGATTTAAACTGATATCAAGGAGTTGAGGTCATGGAAAGAGAGGACATAGTAGACAGCATACTGATCTGGTTCAAGATATCCGGAATACATTCTGACAACATAAGGGATGCAAGTGCCATAGCTAAGGATTTCGGTCTTACTCTGGCGCAATCCGATGTCATTGCTCAGCTTGGCATAAGGGAAATGAGCCAGAATGAGCTGGCAGAAAGGCTTCTAATCACTAAAGGCGGCATAAGCCAGCTGATGCAGGCTATGGAGTATTTGGAGCTTATTGAAAGAAGACAGGATTGGAAGACAAAGTATGTCAGCCTCACAGATAAGGGCAAAGAAATCCATGACAGGCTCGTACCTGAACTTGAAAGGTTCCAGGGTGAGTTCTTCAACGGTTTGTCAAAAAATGAAAAGAAAATGATGCTCGAGATGCTCAGGAAGATATCGGGCAAAAAGGAGAAAAACAATGAAACTTAAAGGAATACATCATGTATCTGCAATTACAGCATCAGCTGCTGAAAACTATATGTTCTACACCAGTGTAATGGGGTTGAGGCTTGTCAAGAAGAGTGTCAACCAGGACGACGTTTCTGTCTATCATCTGTACTACGGAGACCAGAAGGGTACACCGGGAACTGCACTCACATTCTTCGAATTTCCAGGAACTTCAAAGAACAGGGAAGGCGTTTCAAGCATTTCGCTCATATCCTTCAGGGTTAAGGATGACAGTGCCCTTGAATACTTCGCAAAAAGATTTGATGAGTTCGGAGTCTGGCATGAGGATATCGTGGATCGAGCAGGAAGAAAGACCCTTTACTTCAAGGATCCTGAAGGCCAGAGGCTTATGCTTGTCTCCGACGATGGAGTCGTATCCGAATCATTTATCCCCTGGGAGCTCTCAGCAGTCCCTCAGGAGCATCAGATAATGGGTCTTGGTCCTGTAAGGCTTACAGTAAAGGATCCCGGGGATACAATCTACGTTCTCATGGACATCATGGGATACAGGCTGAAAAGCTCCTACAAGGCTGAGGCAGAAAGGCAGAAGGACATAATCGTTCTTGAAACTGGAGAGGGAGGTTCTGGTACTGAAATCCATCTGGAGGAGCGCAGTGACCTGGCGTTCGAAAGACAAGGATACGGTGGTGTACACCATGTGGCATTCAGGGTAGAGGATGAGGCTGAGCTCAGAGAATGGATAAGCAGGGTTGAGTCAAATAGGATCAGGAATTCAGGATTCGTTGAGAGGTTCTACTTCAAGTCCCTGTACTTCAGGGAGCCGAACGGAGTACTTTTCGAGCTGGCTACAGACGGTCCTGGCTTCGATACCGATGAAGAGCTCGAATTTCTGGGGGAAAGGCTTTCACTTCCTCCATATCTTGAAAATAAAAGAGAGTATATCGAGAAAGTCCTTAAACCTCTTGATACTCGAATCAGGAGATCATGATGATACATTATTTCAAAAAGGCTGAAGAAGGCAAAAAGACCTTCCTCCTTCTTCACGGAACAGGAGGGGACGAGATGGACCTTGTACCTGTTGCAAATATGATTGATGAGGGCAATGGCATACTGTCGATCCGCGGTGCAGTTACAGAAAACGGAATGAACAGGTTCTTTAAAAGGTTCAGTGAGGGAGTGTTCGACGAAGATGATATAAGGCAAAGGGCAAATGAGATTTCAGTATTCATTGACGAAGCTTCCACCAAATACAGCTTTCAAACTGAGGATCTAATCGCTCTTGGTTATTCCAATGGTGCAAATATGATTGCGGCAATGCTTCTTCTAAAAGCTGGCGTATTCAGTCAGGCTATACTATATCATCCGATGGTTCCATTATCACAGGTTGAAGGAATCCATCTTGAAGGAACTTCAGTGTTCATAGGTGCTGGAACTAATGACCCTATAGTCACTGGCGAAAATTCGAAAAGGCTTTACGAGGTGCTGAAGGAGAATGGAGCCGATGTAACCATCAGCTGGTTCTACAGCGGACATTCACTTACTAAGGAAGAGGTAATAGCCTCGAGGGAATGGCTTTCATCACATTCAATTACTTAATACACTATAAATCTAAAATATAAGGATCACAGGATAAAATGAAAGGGAGCGCTGGTGCGCTCCCTTTTCAATCTATAGCTTCTCTGCAAAGCTCTTTCCGAACTCACGGCATCTTGCAAGGCCTTCCTCATCCGGATTCCAGAGCTCCTTTATTCCTGGCTGAACGACCTCGAGACCTGCTTCCTTCAGTCTCTGTTCGATAATTCCGACATGCTCTCCGCTCCAGCCATAAGAGCCGAATGCTGCTGTCTTTTTCTCTTTGAAGCCGATTCCTCTGATCATATCCAGCATCCCTGATACGGCGTACAGAACATTCTTGTTGATGGTTGAGGATCCGATCATGAAAGCCTTGGACTTGAACAGCTCGGTAAGTATGTCATTCTTGTCCGCATGTGATGCTGAGTAAAGCTTTACTGAAACTTCGTTATCGACTGATTTAATACCTTCAGCTATTGCTTCAGCCATCTTTCTGGTACTCTTCCACATGCTGTCATATACCAGAGTTATCTGGTTTTCCTTGTATTTGTTCGCCCACTCCATGTATTTTTCGATAATCTGCGACGGGTTATCCCTCCATATTATGCCATGGCTCGGACAAATCATGTCGACAGGCAGATTGAACGAAAGGAGTTCCTTGATCTTGTTAGTTACCAGAGCGCTGAAAGGAGTGAGGATGTTTGCGTAGTACTTTATCGCTTCTTCGAAAAGCTCGCACTGGTTGACCAAATCGTTATACATCAGATCTGAAGCAAAATGCTGGCCGAAGGCATCGTTGCTGAACAGGATATTGTCCTTTGTCATATAAGTCATCATGCTGTCAGGCCAATGAAGCATTCTGGCTTCAACAAATATCAGCTTTCTTTCACCGATATCGATGGAATCGCCGGTCTTAACGGTGACAAAGTTCCAGTCCTCATGGAAATGACCCTTCAGGTTCTTCATCCCGTTAGCTGTACAATATACAGGAACATTAGGTATCTCCTTGAGGAGAAGCGGGAGAGAGCCACTGTGGTCTATTTCCGCATGGTTTGCAATTATCATGTCAATCTTGTTCAAGTCGATCTCTTTCTTCAGGTTTTCCACGAATTCCTTGTCGAAGGGATCCCAGACAGTATCTATAAGGACCGTTTTCTCATCCCTTATCAGATAAGAATTATAGTGTGTGCCTCGATGGATGGAATACTCATCTCCGTGAAATGAGGACAGTTCCCAGTCAATCTTGCCGACCCAGGTTACATTGTCATTGATTTTGAAGCTCAAAAAAACCACCTCCGTATAATCATCTCCCTCAATTATAAACCTTTGGGCAATCGATTACACCTCAGAGTTAAAATCACTTCCTTTTGTGTAAAATTCAAGCTGGTACTATAAAACTAATGACGTATAAATAGTATAAATATGATATATAGCTACAATTTAGCATTGCATAAGATAATATTCGAGAATATAATTAGTCCAAATACTTCAG
>DIWI01000064.1 GCA_002428415.1 Clostridiaceae bacterium UBA6110 | reverse complement strand
TGAAGAAGTAGAATATCACAAGATTCAAAACTGCCGCGATTACCTCAGACAAATGTATGCTCATTTAATCGCCTCCCAGCTCCTTATGCTACGCCACTCCTATGAATATGAGAAGTATCGACACAAGCAGTCCGTATATGGCAGTTGCCTCCGCGAAGGCGTTACCTATGACCAGTACCGATATGATCTTTGAGCTTGCTTCTGGCTGTCTTGATACAGCTTCAACGGCCTTTCCTGTTGAAAGTCCTGTGGATACTCCTGCTCCAATACCTGCAAGTACCGCAATTGCGGCTCCGAGTGCTGACATTGCCAATGCTAAATTTTCCATACTTATGATTCCTCCAATTATTTATTCGTGGTGCCCTGTTGCTTCATCGCTCACTATCTTGATCTGGACCATAGTGAGGAATGTAAATATTACTGCCTGTATCAGGCCGTCAAAAATGTCGAAGTACATGTGAAATGGTATAGGTATGAGAAGCTGAGCAAAGAAATTCAGCTCATGCAGTGCTCCATAGATCAGGGACATTACTGTCGTTGCAGCTACCACGTTACCAAAAAGCCTTAAGCTTAGCGATACAGGAAGCAGCAGCCTGTCAAGGAGAGTTATCGGGAACAGGAACGGATATGGCTTGAAGTATGACTTGATATAGTTGCCAAGTCCTCCGTTCTTGATTGCAGTAGCCTGCACGACAACAAATGACGTAAGTCCTAATCCGAGCGTTGTCGAGAAGCTGGTGGTCGGTGGTTGTATCCCTATGAGCCCGATGAAGTTCACCAGTATGAGGAACATGATTATCGAGCCTATGAAAGGAACGAAAGACATGAACTTCTCACCCATGTTGTCGCTTACGAGTCCATATATGAAATTGTAGGCGGCTTCCATGATTACCTGCTTCTTTTTCTCGGGTATGACCTTAAGGTCACGTGTCAGAAAATATACGACCAGCATGGAAATAAGCACAATAGCCGTAGTAACAAGCATCGGCTGAGTCAATGCGATGCCAATACCTGCCAGATCGAACTCCAGAATCGGTTCCGCGGTCAAGAATTCAACCATTGAATCACTCCCTTTCATCCTTTATTTTTAACGAGTAGATGATTAGCGCGACAAAGTTCATTATAAAACCGCCCATATAAGCCAGGACATACATCCTGTCCATCCTGAACAGGAGACCTCCAATAAGAGCCACCGCAAGAATCCTTGCAAATGTCGACAGACCTCCCCAAAGTCCAGATATCCTTCCAGTCACAGAATAACTTGCAACGAAGGCAGACAGGCTGAAGTTAAGTGAAGAAACTATTCCTCCAATTAAAAAAACCAGCCCCATCCGATATCCGGCAAAAAAGCCAATGATGATTGCTATCACGGAGGACACTGCCATATTGATCCACAATACTCTTAAAGCCATTGATTTCAACGATCTGTCCATAAAGACTCCTTTGTCATTTGTAAATTATATTCCTGTCAATCGAAGATATCAAGTTGCCCAAGAATTGTACAACGTTTACAAATCTAACTTTTAACAAAAAACTTGAATGCAGTTTGAAATACCATGTTTAAAATCCCCTAAACCCCTGCAAAATCAATATTTTTCCCGATAAAAACCCCTCCTTTAATTCTAAACTTAACCTATTTCACAAAAAATAATAAATTGTTAACTTTTAAGCATAATCATGGAAACTAATCCGTTTTTAGCCCTATAAAAATACATCTTGCAGAAAAAACCACATCATATGCCATAGCCAGACTGAGAATCATAAAGAGGCAGACAACCGAAAACTCAGCTGTCTGCCCCTCATAATTATTCTTTGCCTGCCGTATCAGTCGCAAGACGGAACTGCGTTTCATATAGCTCCGCATATAGCCCTCCTGCTTCTATGAGGTCTTTGTGCACGCCTCTCTGAGCGATTTGGCCGTCCTTCAAAACAAGTATCTCATCTGCAGCAAGGATCGTGGAAAGGCGGTGAGCAATGATTATGCTGGTGCGTGATGCAATCAGAGGTTCAATGGCCTGCTGAATCAGGTTCTCCGATATCGAGTCAAGGGAAGATGTTGCTTCATCGAAAATCAGCACAGAAGGATTTTTTAACAGCACTCTAGCAATGGATATGCGCTGCTTTTCTCCCCCTGAGAGCTTCAGACCTCTGTTGCCGACAAGTGTATCATAGCCATCTGGCTGAGCTTCAATGAAGTCATGTATGTTAGCCTTAATGCATGCCTCTGTAATCTCATCAGGAGTTGCATCCGGCTTTGCATAAAGAAGGTTATCCCTGATCGAGCCGTTGAATAGGTATGTGTCCTGAGTCACAACCCCAACATTACTCCTCAGGAAGCTAAGGTCAAGATCCTTCACATCGATTCCGTCAAAGCTGACGATGCCCTCTGTAGCATCAAATATTCGTGGAATCAGGTTTATGATGGTGCTCTTTCCGGCACCGGACGGCCCGACTATCGCTATGCTCTTCCCGCTGTCAAGGGAGAAGGAGATATCCTTCAGTATCGGGCGTGACGGTTCATACTCAAAGCTAACATGTGAAAAGCTTATGTTACCTTCAGAACTCTTAGGGATGATGGCATCAGGAGAATTCTTGATTTCCACCGGCATGTCGAAATAGTCGAATATCCTGGTGAAAAGTGCCATTGACCTTATCCAGTCGACCTGGATGTTAAGTAGCGAGTTTACAGGTGAATACATCCTTCCCAGAAGCGCTACGAGTACTGTAATGTCACCCACCGTCAAATCAGCATCATATCTCATCATAAGAATGCCTCCGAAAAGATAGATGAGCATGGGGCCAATGCTTGAAAAGGTCCTTAAAACCAGTCGGAACCATCTGCCGGCCATGTTTTCCCGGATGTTCATCCTAATCATCCTGCGGTTCGCAGCTTCATAGCGGTTATATTCATGACTTTCCATGCCAAAGAGCTTCACAAGCATCTGGCCGCTGACTGAAAGCGTCTCATTTAGAATGCCATTGATCTCATCATTGCATGCCTGAGCTTCCCGTGTAAGCGTCCACCTGGCCTTTCCCACCCTTTTGGTAGGAATCGTGAACAGCGGCACGATCAAGATCCCAACTGTCGCGAGGATCCAGTTCTTTCGGTACATGGCCACAGTGGCAGCTATCAGCGTTATTGAGTTTGCAAGTATACTTGTGAGAGTATTCGTTATAATCTGCTGGACGCCTGAGATATCGCTGGTCATGCGTGTTATGATGTCGCCCTGGTTATTCGTTGTGAAGAACCGGTGCGACATGGCCTGCAGATGCCTGAACATCTTGTTCCTCATATCGAAGGTTATGTGCTGCGCAATCCAGGTGTTAAGGTAGCTCTCGAGAACTCCAATAAGGTTTGCACCGAGAGTAACAAGAAGTGTAAGAACCGTCAGCCAAACGAGAGAGTTCAGATTGCGGCCTATAAGGCCATCGTCAATGATCCTTCCGGCAAGTATTGACGGTACGATCCCCAAGACAGAGGAAAGCATTATCGCGAGCAGCACAAGCACCATCTGCTTCCAGTAAGGTATAAGATATGACCCTATACGCCTCAAAAGTTTTCCTGTGACTTTCGGCCTGTTGGCTTTCTCCTGCTCAGTAAGGAATCCTCGGCTTCCGCGGCCGGAGCCTCCGCCTTTATTCATCTCCATCTTCTGTCACTCCCATGATGATGGTGACTGTTTTCCGGATTTTCAGGCAGGTTAATTTGCTCAAGTCCGTCAGAGAGCTTCGAAGCAAGGTGTGTAAGAATCTTTGTTTCTTCATCAGAAAGTATTTCCCCGATTGCTTCATTGAAGCGTTTCCTGTCCTCACTGATCTCTTCCAGCATAGCTATGCACTTTGGCTCAAGCTGCACAACGAATACGCGCTGGTCGAGCGGACTCCTTACGCGCATAAGCAGCTGGTCCTTCTCGAGTTGTGCGAGTTTTTCATTGAGTGATGATGGACGCAAATCCAAAAGCTCCGCAAGCTCACGTGTTGAAATCCCCTCGTTAGAGTGGATTATATTAAGCATTCTGAAGACCCCCCGCCCCATATGGGCCTTGCCAGAAGGCCGGCGACGCAGAAGTCTCATCACCCGGTCCAGAGAAGCTAGCATTTCTTCCTGATTCATAACTTTCATTCCTTTTTATTTGACAGGTACCTGTCTATTTTCTTAATAATATAACAGGTACCTGTTATATTCAAGGGTTACTTTCTTGTTTGTAAAAACAAACAACGCACCCTCACCTACTGAATAGGAATTGAAGTCGAGCATTTACAATAGAAATATCCGTATTTTCCGCAAAAAACGTTCTGGAAAATAACACTCCCAGGATATCTAATAGATATTTTTCATCGTTTAGTTGTCATCTATTTGCTCGCGACTTTAAGAGGATCCAATATTCCTGAAATGAAATACAGCCCGGCGAAAGCCAGGCTGCAGTTTAATTGACTATTATACTGATTTACTTGAAGATCCCGAAAGGCTTTCCAACCGGAAGAACCAGCTTTCCGAAATGCACGTTGAGAACCGCAGCTGCAGCTCCATAGAAGGAAAGCAGCGCTATTCCAAGCTCAGACCATGCTGCAAGTCCATGTGTGAACTCGTGCATGATTCCGAACGATGAAAGGGTAAGTCCTATGAAAAGGAGGTCTATGAGACAGAATATGGTGAACAGTACCTTGTGGGTCTCCATGGCACCTACTGTCATGAATACAGAGAAAATGAGATATCCAAGGAATGCAACGCCAAGCTGTCTTGGATCTGCTGCAGCCTTTAGTGCTTCACCGAAGAAGCCTGCCTGTACGAGCCAGGTCATTGCCACTCCAAGCCAGAAGAACGCATATCCTCCGAACGCTGTCATACCGAATGTGTTGTTGTGCTTGCCGTCCATGATGCTTGCATACAGCTGTGCGCATGCGCCAAGAAATATTGCCCATGGAATTACGAGCGATGTGCCGTGTGTAAGCCCAAGCTTCTGCGATGACGCTACCAGTGTTACCATGGCAAGACCGAAAAGTCCCAACGCCGACGGATCTGCAACTACCACTTTTACCTTCTGAATCCTGTCTTCCATAAATCCTCCGAATATACTATTATTGCGCTGCGGTCCAATGATTTTGACCGCAAATACTAGTATATTTTTTAACGGGCTGGGTGTCAATAGACTTTTCGGTCGACATGAAAATTCTGTCATGTTCCAAATTTGAAAAAGTAAATTCCAT
>DIWI01000036.1:9869-14284 GCA_002428415.1 Clostridiaceae bacterium UBA6110 | reverse complement strand
GCTAACAGCAAGGCTGATCAATGAATATGAGTACGACTGGGTAGTGATGCATGTTAAAGCGACAGACCTTGCAGGACATGACAACATTCCGATAGTAAAGAAGGAAATGATCGAGAAGATCGATACTGCAATCGGACTTATCCTTCAGAAGATCGATTTGAACAGCTGCTACATAACCATAACTGCTGACCACAGCACACCTTGCGAAGCCAGGGACCATACCGGTGACGGGGTGCCTACGATCATAGCAGGTGGGGATGTAAGAAGGGACAATGTAATTTCAGCGGGAGAAAGCCAGTTCATGGCTGGAAGCTTAAACAACCTGACTGCGAATGACATATTCATGCTCCAATTGGATCTGATAGGCTTTACGGAAAAGGTAGGCTCATAAATCAATGGAAAGTAACGGACTCTCTGATTCTAATCGGAGAGTCCGTTGAGTTTTGTTAACAGTATCAATTACTAAACATATCCTGGCTTACCAGATAGCTCGAAAGAGCAATCGAGATAAGCTTATCTTCTATGGAGTCTGAACGGGATGTCATTACCAATGGTGCTGTCGTTCCCATGATTATTGACCCGACCCTTTTCTTTGCAAAATATGTTATCGCCTTGTGAAGCACATTTCCCATCCTGATATCTGAAACCAAAAGGATATCAGCTTTACCGGCCACTTCACTTCTGAGTCCTTTGTGTTCAGCAGAAATAACAGATATAGCATTATCCAGGGCGAACGGACCATCTACGATGCAATTCTTAATCTGGCCACGGTCGTTCATTTTTGATATTATTGCTGCATCAAGGGTCTCTGGCATAGCGGGATTAACCGTTTCAAGTGCGGTTACGAGTGCTACCTTAGGCAAATCATATCCAAGCACACGTGCGATAAAGACAGCGTTGTTCAGAATTTCTACTTTCGTATTCAGGTCAGGTGAGATGTTCATGGCGCAGTCTGTGATGAAATATAGCCCTTCATTGTCAATCTTGTCCGTAACAGTCATCTGGGTTACCAGCCTGTTAGACCTCAAACCCTTCTCCTTATCCAGTACCGCCTTTATGAAAGTAGATGTTGCCAGAAGTCCCTTCATAGGCATGTCTGCCTGGTTGCTTCTGACCAGTTCTACAGTCTTTGCTGCACATTCCGCATCACTTTCAGCGTGAATTATCTCTACGCCATCCAGTCTGTATTTTCCTTCAAGAATCATTTTCTCAATTTTTAATTTGTTACCGACAAATATGAAATTTGCTATACCTATATCTATGGCAGCCTGCGCAACCTGCAGGATCTCATCATCAGCCGCCTGTGCCACAGCAATTGTCTTTTTCGGCAGATTAGAGACCTTCTCCAGGACCTCATCCAAGGATCTAATCATGAAATTCTCCTCCTCAACATATTTTTGTATAGGATCATACGTACTCCTGGATCGGCCACTGTCCATTCATGCCATAGAGGGCTCCCTCCAGGAGTGATTCGATTTCGTTCTCGCCTGGGAAAAGGTGAATCGGTGCTATGAATTCACACCATTTTGAAATTCCGGAAACTATATATGACGAATATGCCAATCCACCTGTGAAGGCAATCGCATCTACCTCACCTCTGAGGGTAACTGCGGCGGACCCGATGCTTTTTGCTATCTGATAAATCATTGAGTCATAGACTTCTTTCGCTAATATGTCTCCACCGGAAATCATGCTTTCAACCTCACGTCCATCCTTGGTTCCAAGTATCGCGTATAAGCCTCCCTTGCCGTTTACCATTCCGTATAGCTGAGGGTAGGTATATTCTCCAGAAAATGCCGCCTTCAGGACTTCACCAACCGGTAAGGTTCCTGCCCTTTCAGGTGCCATGGGTCCGTCTCCATCTAAACCATTATTGACATCCTCCACTTTCCCTTTGTGGTGGGCGGCGATTGACATACCTCCTCCCATATGGATTATGATTGCATTCATATCCACATACTCTTTTCCAAGCTTATCTGCCAGCTTCCTGCCAACGGATTTCTGGTTAAGAGCCTGATAGAAGCTCCTCCTGTAAACGTCCTTCCAGCCGGTGTAGCGCGCCTCCGGAATCAGCTCGTCTATGCAGGGAGCATCGACTGTAAGTGCCTGAATACCTAACTCGCAGGCAAGGTCATACGCAATGGTGCAACCTACACCGCACGGGTGATTTCCATATTTGCGGCTTTTTGCATCATCAACCATCGCTTCATTGATCCTGTATGTTCCACTGTTCATTGCCTTGACAGGAGCACCTCTTGACACGATAAGGCTTAGGTCTGAAAGGCCATATCCATTTGCAGTGACGTAATCTTCAATGATTTTTCTTCTGAATGTGTACTGGTCCCATATATCGTTGAATGTATGGAACTGATTGTCGCTCTCATGGCGTATGGTTTCCTGACTTATACATTCCTTGTCTCTATATATGGCGATTTTCGTAGATGTGCTTCCCAGGTTAACAATAAGTATCAGATTTCCGTTTTTCATGATTTCCCCCCTGTATCATTTTTCGTACTATATACGAGTAAATTTAATATAGAACAAAAAAGAAAACTGTGTGAAAAAACACAGTTTTCTGAAAAAGGTCATGTGATAATGTGTCTGAAGAGTTAATGAATCAGATTGACCTTGTGAGGAACTGGTTCAATGCTGACAGGTCAGGGCAACAAAGCATCCTCTTTTGTTTGTTGATGAGGTTCTGTTTCTTCAGATTCGTTATAGCCTTTGTTACAGCTTCTCTCCTTGCTCCGATCATTTCTCCGATTTCCTGGTCGGTGATAGTAAGCTTAAGGCAGTGACCATTAGGACAGACTCCAATGCTATTGCATTTGTTCTTCGAAGTTGATGGTAGCTTGCCACATTCGGAACTGAAGGAATCAAATAGTGTGACAAGAAGCGCGACTATTCGTTCCTCGATATTCATGAAAGACAAATATTCGACCTGAAAGGCAAGGAGCCTGATTTTACGTCCAAGAGAGTCAAACATATGATAAATGACATCAGGTTGCTCTTTCATCAAGAGGGTGATTTCGTCATTACCGAAGCACAATACTGTTGATTGTTTTAGAGCCTGGGCACATGTGAAGCTAGGAAACCTGTCAAAAAAAGCAGTCTCACCAAAAAACGAGCCTGGTTCATGTATCGCGAGAGTCTTCTCTGTGCCATCATGACTGGCGACGCTGACCCGTATCCTTCCATCAGTCAGGAAGTACATGTATTTACGATCATCTTCCTGCTGATATATGAAGCTTCCTTCCGGGAAGACGCGAGTGTTGTTGGCATATTTGACCAGTTTTTCCTGGACCTTTTTATCTTCTACTACCCAGAGTGATCTGTTGAACATGTCTGACCTCCTATTATGAAAGAAATAAACGTCGTTTTTTTTTAAGGCTCTTGTAAACGGTTGCTTCCGACTAATATACCATACCTAAACGATTTAAAAAAGTATATTTTGAAACCAAGTCAGTCAACTGACATTAGATAACTGGTACTAAAATTTAAGGAGTGATTCATATGAAAGAAATTAGAATTCATGGAAGAGGTGGACAAGGTGCTGTTACAACGTCAGAGATCATTGTTTATGCCGCTGTAATGGATGGTAAATTTGGAGCTTGCTTCCCATATTTCGGATTTGAAAAGAAGGGTGGACCTGTAAGCGCATTCGTGAGAATTGATGAAAGGAAGATCCGAGAAAAAAATCAGGTATACAATCCAAATTGCATTATGGTTATCGATCCTACTCTTTTAAGCAGTGTAGATGTATTTGTAGGAGCTAAAGAAGACTCAATTTTGGTAATAAATGCGAAATCAATCGATGACATAAAGATACCTTCAAATATAACAAAAGTAGCATTTATAGACGCAAACAAAGCCTCAATGGAGATTTTTGGGAAGCTTTTGCCAAACACTATAGTCCTGGGAGCATTTGTAAAGGCTACTGACTGGGTCAGTTTCGATAAGGTCAGTGAAAAAACCAGGGAAGTGTGGGGCCCGAAAAATATTGCAGCCCTGGAATTTGGATATAACAATGTAACAATTGTTGAAGTAAATGGAGGAAATAGTGATGATAAAAACTGAGTTCATTTGCGCTATCGGTAAGGAATTGAATATCATCAACACTGGTGACTGGAAAGTATATCCACCTGTTATACAGCAGGAAAAGTGCAAAAAATGTGGGATTTGTCTCATGTATTGTCCAACTAAGTCAGTCAAGATAATTGATGGCAAGTTCTTCATAAAACTCGATTACTGCAAGGGTTGTGGTGTTTGTGTCCACGAATGTCCGGCTAAAGCAATTGAATTTGTAAAAGGAGAGGAATTATGAGCAATATACGAGTTTTAGATGGAAATCATGCTGCGGCTATAGGTGCAATTCTTGCAAAACCAGAAATCGTCGCTGCATATCCAATTACGCC
>DIWI01000036.1:0-9740 GCA_002428415.1 Clostridiaceae bacterium UBA6110 | reverse complement strand
AATAGAGAAATGATATCTCCTCAGTCTGTTTGGGGAGGGCCGCAGGATTCATTGACTATTAGAGATGCAGGTTGGATTCAGATATACGTTGAGGATAATCAGGAAATTTTAGATATGACTATTCAAGCCTTCAAAATTGCCGAGAACAAGGACGTGCTATTGCCTATAAACATTTGTTATGATGGCTTCTATCTTTCACATATGACAGAAGGTGTTGACGTACCAATGCAAGAAGATGTGAACAACTTCCTTCCGAAGTATATTCCAACACATGTGAAGTTAGATCCATTAACACCTATGGCGGTAGATCCACTTACCCCAGGTAACTATCTTCAATACTATCGTGAACTCCATATGCAGGCGATGGACAATGCAAAACGAGTCATTCAGGAAGTAAACGACGAGTTCGCAGAGAAATTTGGAAGAAATCATTTCGGCTTGGTTGAGCCATACAGAATGGATGATGCTGAATATGTTTTAGTAACACTTGGCTCCTTGACGGGCTCAGCAAGAGTTGCTGTAGACATGGCAAGAGAAAAAGGTATTAAAGCTGGATTGATAAAGATTAGAACTTTGAGGCCATTCCCGAAGGAAGAGGTGATCGAACTTCTAAGAGGTAGGAAAGCAATAGGTGTAATAGATAGAAATGTAAGTTTCGGATGGCATACTGGAATAGTATATCAAGAGATAAAGTCAGCAATTAGCAGCTTGGACGCGGTCCCGACAGTGCCATTTGTAGGAGGCCTGGGAGGAGAAGATTTAACCACTGAGCTAATGGTTGAAGCGCTGGATAAGGTAATGGCTGTCGGCGAAAGCAATCAAATTGAGAATGCTGCTCACTGGCTAATAAATCAGAAGGGGAGATAATAATGACTATAGCAGAAAAAATATTTTCACTTGATGATATGGTAGGTCCTGGAATAACCGCATGTCTTGGATGCAATGTTGAGCTTTCTATGAGGACTGCCTTGCAGGTTATGGGTCCAAACACCATTCTTGCGATACCTCCAGGCTGCATGGGCGGCGTACAAAGCGTTGGCTGGGCCGACAAGACTGGTATGAAAATACCTGTGTTCTTTCCACTGCTTGACAACACCGCATCGATGCTTACTGGTATAAAGAAATATTATGAAAGAATTGGCCGAGATGTCAATGTTGTAGCGTTTGCAGGCGATGGCGCATCTATGGATGCTGGATTTCAGGCGTTGTCNNACACCAGTTGGTACAGAAGGTAAGGGGAAAAAGTCAAACAAGAAGGATATGCCGATGATTATGGCTATGCACGACATACCTTATATGGCAACTGCTTCACCAGCGTACATGCCAGATCTAATCAGGAAGCTTGAAAAGGCAAAGACAATAAAAAGCGGATTAGTATATATACACATATACAACAGCTGCGCTACCGGTTGGGGCTATGAATCAGATAGGAGCATAGAAATAGCTAGAAAAGGGGTACAATCGAGATTCATGCCGATTTACGAAGTGGAAAATGGCAAGTTCAAGTTAAATGTAGATGTGAAAAATCCGATTCCGCTCAAGGACTACCTGTCCTCAATGAAGAAGTATAAGCATGTGTCTGAGGAACAAATAAGTGAAATTCAAGAATATGTTGACAAAAAGTGGGAAAACCTTAAAATAATGTGCAGTTCAATGGGTTGAATCTGATAATGCATTAAATTAGTATATGAACATATGATAAAGGTAAAAGTACGATTTCAAAAAATTGGGGGATATGAGATGAGAACGATCAATAGGATTATTGATACATGCATGGCTGCTTTATCAGGAATTGCCGCCCTCGCATTAGGTTTTTTGCTGATAGGGATTTGTTACTCAACATTTTCAAGATTCATTTTCAATAAACCGATAACGAGTTTGGTAGAATACTCAACCTACAGTCTGATATACATAACTTTTCTTTCGGCACCTCAGATACTAAAGGCAAGAGGCCATATTTACATAGACATGATAACAAATATGCTTTCTAAGAAAGGCAACGGTATCCTGGGAATAGTCGTTAATCTGGTAGGAGCAGTAATATCAGCTGTAGTCTTCTACTATGGAAGCCTAGTGGTAAAGGACAATTATTTGTTCAATGTAAAAGTCATGGACTCTATGGGAACTCCACAGTTCATGCTTACGATGGTAATACCGATTGGAATGTTCTTCGTCACAATCCAGTTCATTAGAAACCTTTACGCCGATTATCTTCAGCTTAAGGAAGCAAATACCACAAAAAAATGATTTGAGGTGAATATCTTGGAATGGTATGTTGTACTGACTTTAATATTTGTTGCGTTATTGGCGATAATGTTCACAGGATTGCCTATAGCATTCACTTTCATGCTGGTTTCAACAGTTGTAATGTTCGCAATGCAAGGGGAATTCGGAGTCCGTCAGCTTGTACTTGGAATGTATGATCAAGTTGCCCAGTTTTCGTTAACACCAATCCCGTTCTTCATGATTATGGGTGAGGTATTCTATCAGTCCGGGCTTGTTTCCAGAACACTTGATTCGCTCTCGAAATTCGTAAAGAAGGTGCCTGGAAGACTGGCGATAATCACTCTGCTTGGCGGAGGAGTATTCGCTGCACTATCAGGTTCAGTAGTTGCCAATACTGCAATGTTTGGATCCCTTATGTTGCCGGAAATGATGAAGCGAGGCTATTCGAAAAAGCTAATTGCTGGATCAATAATGGCATCTGGTGCTTTGGCCATGGTAATCCCACCAAGTGCCCTGGCAGTCCTTCTTGGCAGTATCGCAGGCATATCTGTAGGAAAGATTCTAATCGGTGCGATTATACCTGGAATTCTTCTGATGGTATTCTACATACTTTATACCATGGTCATCTGCACGATAAAGCCGGAGTACGCACCTTCATTTGATTTTGAAGAATCCTCATTGAAGGAAAAACTAATTGGAGCAATGAAGGACATTGTCCCGCTGATTTTCATTTTCCTGATGGTAATGGGAATCATATTCACTGGAATTGGAACCCCTACTGAAGCAGCAGCCCTGGGTGCGTTGGGATCATATATCCTAACCATATTCTACAAGAAGTTCTCATGGAAGCTGGTCTATAAGACTCTGGTAGATTCATTAAGGGTAACTGCAATGATTCTGATAATAATAGCAGGATCAGCAGGCTTCAGCCAGATACTTGCCATGACAGGGGCAAGCAGAGATGCCGTAATCGCCATACTTGCTATGTCGAGCTCGAAGACAATCATAATCATCATAATGCTTGCAATCATTATTGCACTTGGATTCTTCATGGAACAGACAGCGATTATGATGATTACACTTCCGATAATGATGCCGGTAGTCCTGAATCTGGGTGTAGATACCATATGGTTTGCCGTGCTATACCTGATATGCCTGCAGATCGGACAATTGACACCTCCAGTTGGACTGGCTTTGTTCACGATGAAGGGTGTATCACCACCGGAGGTCACAATGGGGGATATTTATAGTGGAGCTGTTCCATTCCTCTACATGGATATTCTCGTATTAGTATTGCTAGCTGTAATTCCACCACTTATTACATGGCTCCCAAATTTGCAATAACTAGATCCAAAAGCAGAAAAATATTAGGGGGAAACAAAATGTTATTCAAAAAAAGTCTAATAGCCTTATCAATTATCGCAATGGGGTTAACCCTTATAGGCTGTGGGAAAAAGGAAGCACCTGCTCCTAGTTCAACTACTGAAGAGAAGGAAGTGACATTATCTGTTACATCAGCATGGGCTGAAGGCAATACCCTCCTATTCAACATGGATGACTTCGTAAAGAAGGTAGAAGAGAAAACGAAGGGAACAGTAAAGATTGTTTGGGGCGGCGGTCCTGAAACGATTCCGACATATCAGTTGGTTGAGGCCCTTCGAACAGGAGTCATAGACATTGCATGGACATCCCATACCTATAATGTTTCATATGTCCCTGTAATGGAAGCCATGAAGCTTACTGACGCAGAAAAGATGAGATCAAGTGGTGGATATGACTTTGTCAATGAACTTTATAGAAGCAAAATAAACAGTCACTATATAGGTGCAACAACAAACGGTTTGACTTACAACCTATACATGAAGAAAGAGATCAAGTCGATCAATGATTTTAAGGGTCTGACAATCAGGGCAACTCCCGCATATCAGGCATTTGTAGAATCACTTGGTGCCGGTGTTGTAAATATGGCGCCTGGAGAGGCTTATCAAGCTCTCGAGAGAAATGTTATCCAAGGATATGGCTGGCCAAGCGTAGGAGTTAAAGATTTTGGTTGGCAGGAAGTTTCGGATTATATTGTTCAGCCTGCATTCTACAATGTTGACGTAGCGATTATGATGAGTGACAAGGCTTGGAAGAAGCTGAGTGAAAACCAGCAAAAGGCTATTATGGAAGCAGGTAAAGAGATTGAAGCTGAATCTAATGAGTACTATATTAATGCAATAAAGGAAGAAAACAAAGCACTTACTGATGGAGGAATGAAGGAGCTTATATTACCTTCAGATGTTGCGAATCAGTTCTACAAAGCTGCTTACGAGAAGGGTTGGGAGAGCGCACTAAAGGCAGATCCAGAGAACGCTGCCAAGCTTCAGAATTTTTCAGGTTATGGCAAATAAATACTGAAGTGTAACAACTATGTATAATGATTAAATTATAAACTAGTTCTGACGGCTAGCCTGAAATTGGGCTAGCCTTATTTTAATATAAAAGCAATATACACGAATATTATGATACATCCATTATTTAATTATGCTTGTCAATTTTAAAGTAAATTAATAATTAAAATCTTGACTTGGAGTCAACTCCAGGGCTTATGGTTATGTTGTAAGAATGAGGTTAGCAAGAAACTATTCTTTCAACATAACCATATTTTTTAATTGGAGGTTGATGATGAACGAACTTAATGAGAGTGTAATATTCCCCATCGGGGAAAAGTTGGTAAATATTAACTTTTAACGGAAGGAAAGACACAAATGAAGCTGAAGATTATGATGAATGGAAGGGGATATACTGCGGAGCTGAATGACAATGTGACAGCACAGGATATTGCAGGTATGCTGCCATTGGAAATGAATCTTAGAAGGTATGCTGAGCATGAGTATTACTGTCCTTTGACGAAGAAACCGTCAATCAAGGATGCTCCGATGACCTCGGATGCTCATGCTCAGGGGATATATTACTACGACGGCTGGAGCGCATTTACTATTCTCTTTGGCGACGCGCACATAGCCCCGTTTAAGGTCGTACATATCGGTGACATTGCTGAGGATGTCTCATATCTTGCCTCAGCAGGAGATATGGTTAAGACAAGCATTGAAATACAAGAAAATTTATTATGAAAGAGGTAAAACAATGGGAAAGACATTGATAGCATTTTATTCGCGAAAAGGACAGAACTATGTCAGTGGATCAATCAGAGATCTGAAGGTCGGAAACACTGAAGTCGCTGCTGAACTGATCAAGGGAATTACTGGCGGAGACCTGTTCAAGATTGACACCGTCAAGGAGTATCCATCAGATTACACGGAAACTACCGAGGTTGCGAAGGATGAGCTAAGAAAGAATGGGCGTCCTGAGCTTACCGCTAAGGTAGATAGCATGGAGGAATATGATACGGTTATTCTGGGCTATCCTAACTGGTGGAGCACAATGCCAATGGCAGTATTCACTTTCCTTGAATCATATGATTTTTCAGGAAAGACTATAGTCCCTTACTGCACCCACGAAGGAAGCGGACTTGGACACAGCGTCAAGGATATAGCTAAAATCTGTCCGAAAGCAAAAGTAACTAAAGGTCTGGCAATTCATGGAACTGGCGTAGCAGGTACAGGAAAAGATATAAGAAAATGGTTGGATGAAGTTTTATGATAACATACGGTTGAATATATCATGATAACTTTATCCAAATCATCACAAAGGAGGATAAGATGAACATTTCAGAAGTAAGTGAAAAATATGGTCTGACACAGGATACGCTGAGATACTATGAGCGGGTTGGTATGATTCCTCATGTGACCCGCACACAGAGCGGTCTCAGGAATTACACAGAAGAGGACTGCAGATGGGTTGAACTCGCAAAATGCATGAGAAGTGCAGGCCTTCCGGTAGAAGTTATGATTGAATACCTGAAGCTCACACAGGCCGGTGATGCTACAATACCTGCACGCAGGGAGCTCCTGATGGAACAGAGGGAAGTTCTGCTTTCCCAGAGGGAAGCTATAGACAGCACTCTTGAACGCCTTGACTACAAGATAGACCACTACAACCAGGCAATTGAGACTGGTGTATTGAAGTGGGATAAACTGGAAGTCTAGTGGAGCATAGAAATCAAAGATTCATGTTCTTGATTGGAAGGACATTGAGACAAAATACTAACCAGGGCGATAGAATATACTATCGCTTTTTTACTGGATTTTAATCTCTTTCGAATAAAATATCATCAGTGGTTTCTATTTGCGATAAAGGTAGGTCAGAAGGCAATGATCCAGAAGAAAGAAAATTTCATCCCAATAGAGTTGCTTATACGAGATGCTTCGGAAACTTATTACTATTGTGGAGACCCTGACTTCAAAGGATTTCGAAAAGTCCACATTTTTGAGAAGCTTAAGAACGAAAGGGAGATAAAGAAGCTTTCTGAACGGTTGATACATGAGCTTGAGCCTTTTCGCGGCAAGGATCCAGAAAGCCTTACAGCTTCTGAGACCGAGGAGCTTAAGATGGCCATTACCTCATACATACTGGAGCTTGATAATAGGAAGCTTTTCTTCGACAAACCTTTTCTTGGATTCTTCCTTGAGAAGGGATATATGGAATCAGCGGAGGATTTCCTTGACGAGGTAAAGCTTGAAGACAGTGACCTTAAGCCGGAGGAAGTCTTCCAGGCAATAAGGAACGTATGGATAATGAACAGCCTTCAGCTTTTCTGGGGCATCCCTCTCAGGATGACTCCTTCTGTATATGCTTATAGCATGCTATACCCATACACGGACAATTTTCTGGACAGCTCAGAGGTTAGCAAAGAAGACAAGGCAAGGTTCAACGAAAGGCTGACGAGAGTCATAAATGGAGAACGTGTAGAATCATCAGACCCCCATGAAGAAAGGGTTTTCGAGCTCATCGGAAAGATAGGTACTGAGTTTCACAGGGACTCATATCCTTCAGTCTACGAGAGCATAGGTCTGATACAGAAGGCCCAGATTGAAAGCATGAAGCAGGACCAGAAGAAGACTATGACTGCTGATGAGATAATTCCAATTAGCTTTTTCAAGGGTGGTGCTTCAGTTCTTGCTGATGCGTTCCTTGTGAAGGGTGAGCTTGATGAGGAAGAGACGAGGTTCGCTTTCGGGTATGGATCATTCCTGCAGCTGCTTGACGACCTGCAGGATGCGGAATCGGACAGAAAGGAAGGACATCAGACCATCTTCAGCATGGATGACAGCAGCATTGATTTCGATGGAAGGCTGCGAAGGCTCATTTCATTTATCTTCAGAGTCAATGAGCAAGTGGCAGGTGACGATGAAACAAAGTTGCTCATGAAGGATGTCATAAGGACCTGCACTCTCATGATGGTGATGGAGGTTGTTGGAAGAGAACCTGGATTTGTCTCAAGGGGCTTTTACCGCGAGCTTGAGTCATATTCAAAGGTGAGGCTGCCATTTTTCATGGAGTATGAGAAGCAGATGGAAAAAATGATTGAAACACTTGGTATTGGCAGCAATTTCAGTCAGCTTATGAAATAGAAGCTGCAACTTAAGATAGATAATTGTAAGGACAGACACTAGATTAAGATGTCTGTCCTTCTTCTTTTTAGCTAATATCTGAAGACCAACGACCCCAAGATATCAAACCATTTGCCCAATCTTATCAAATATTTAAAACGCCTTGACCTGGAGTCAATGCTAAACCAATAGAGAAGTAAAGATCAGATGAATAGCAAAGCCTTAGAAATAATCACATAAAATGACACCATATGAAAAGGGGTAAAGTAATGACACAGAATAAACTGTGATTCGGATTCATGAGGATTCCTGTCCTCGACAGGGAAGACAATTCAAGCATGGACTATACTCAGCACAACAGCATGGTTGACTGCTTCCTTGAGCAGGGCTTCACCTATTTTGACACTGCATATATGTACCGCAGCTTCAAGAGTGGAATCGCACTGAGGGAAGCACTGGTAAAAAGGCATGACAGGGATTCCTTCACTGTTGCTGCAAAGCGTCCTGTCGTAATGCAAGAAGGCAGAGGACATGGAGAGGATATTCAACGAGCAGCTGGAGAAGACGGGAGTAGAATACTTTGACTATTACCTGCTCCACAACCTGGGAGTCGCACATTATGCTATTGCAGAGAAATTAGATACGTTCAGCTTTGTTGCAGGAAAGAAGGCTGAAGGCAATGTAGTGAAGATGGGATTCTCTTTCCATGACACTGCAGACCTTCTTGACGAGATACTTACAGCTTATCCCGAGGTGGATTTCGTGCAGCTCCAGATCAACTACCTTGACTGGGACAATGAGAGCATACAGTCAGGCAAGTGCTATGAGGTGGAAACATGCATGGCAAGCAGGTTGTGGTAATGGAGCCGATAAAAGGTGGGACGCTGGCACAGGTTCCAGATGAGGCTGAAATGCTGTTCAGGGAACACAGCAATCTGTCCGTGCCGTCATGGGCAATAAGGCTTGCGGCAAGCCATCCGAATGTGTTCATGGATCAGCTCACTGACAATACATGCTATATGAAGGACTTTGTTCTCTTTGGTCCTGAGGAGTTCGCAATAGTTGAAAAAGCGGTTTAAATCATAAACGGTGCGATAGCAATTCCCTGAACAGCCTGCGAATACTGCGTTGCAGGATGTCCGATGAACATAGCGATTCCTAAGTACTTTGCCCTTTACAATGCGGAGCAGCAGGCACTTAACAGGGGATTCTCCACCCAGAGGGTATACTACATGAACTACACCAAGACATAAGGAAAGGCCTCTGCCTGCATAGACTGCAAGCAGTGAGAGGAAAATTGCCCTCAGCATATAGAGATCATAAGACATCTCAAAGATGCTTCGCAAGCATTTGAATAGGGAACATTTACCCGGATGGAGGCATAGAGAATGCGGCCATCCGGGCTTTTAACTTTCCTGAAGCTCCCCTGACTCCAATTTGCTACCATATTGCATTTCCTGAAGGTATAATGAAATGGACTAAATATTCATTCGAAGTGGTGAAATATGAGACTGGTTGCTGCAGAAAAGGAAGGGCTCAAACAATTCATACGTTTCTATGAGGAAAGGTACCTGAACGATCCCTTGAAAAGGAATTCGATGTCAGGTCTTTTGAAGTCTCTCCTTAACGGTAAAAGCGTCATGTGCAGGTCCTCCTACCTTGAGCCAGTGATGGTAGAGGAAAACGGTGAGATAATTATGATCGCTGTGCTTGCACAGGTGGAGAGGATGAAGGACTTCCTCCAGGTTGCATTCTTCGAAGCAAAGGAGAAGAACTCCGAGGCCTTTGGCCTGATACTTTCAAGGGCTGAGGAGCTTGCCAGGCTGAAAGGGGCCATACAGATCACAGGCTCCCTCAATGTCCATGTCAACTACGGTCTTGGATTTCTTGCCAGCGGCTACACCGAGAAACAGGGCTTCGGAACCATGCACAATCCGCCCTTCTACAACGAGCTTTTTGAAGAGAATGGCTTCAGGACAATAGATATGGTTAGTTTCAGGAAGGACCTGAAGGAGCTTG
>DIWI01000030.1:4968-5163 GCA_002428415.1 Clostridiaceae bacterium UBA6110 | reverse complement strand
ACAGGAGCAAGCTCAAAAGGATAGAACTCCACGCTCACAGCTCGATGAGCGCCCTTGATGCAACTGTTCCAGTCTCGAGACTTATGGAGGCGGCAAAGAATTTCGGACATCCTGCCTTTGCAATAACAGACCATGGAGTGGTCCAGGCATACCCTGAAGCAATGGACACAGCGAAGAAGCTTGGAATCAAGATGA
>DIWI01000030.1:0-4928 GCA_002428415.1 Clostridiaceae bacterium UBA6110 | reverse complement strand
TCTCAAGCCAGAATGACAGGATAATCGAAATAGGTGCTGTCAAGCTTGTCGATGGAGAGGTGGTTGACCGTTTCTCGACATTCGTAGACCCTGAGGTCCCTGTACCGTATAAGATCACAGAGCTTACCGGGATAAGGGACTCTATGGTCATGGGACAGCCAAAGGTCGGGGATGTGATTCCGAAGTTCCTTGAGTTCATAAAAGATTCAATTCTTGTGGCGCACAACGCTTACTTTGACGTGGGGTTCATAAGAAAGAACGCCAGGGACATTGGCCTTGGATTCAACAATCCCATTGTGGACACCGTACCCATGGCAAGGTTCCTCTACAGGGAGCTCAAGAGACACAGGCTTGATGTTATCGCCAAGCATCNNATGCGATGACCACCGTGGAGATACTTAAAAGGTCGTTCAGGAAAATGGAGGACATGGGAATACAGTCCCTTGCGGAGCTCAATGAGCGAAACAGGAAGGAAGCCGATGTGACCAGGCTCCCCATGTATCATGCGACGATCCTTGTCAGGAATCAGGAAGGCCTGAAGAGCCTTTATCAGATGGTTTCATCATCACATCTGGATACCTTCTTCAAGAAGCCGAGAATAAAGAAGTCCATGCTTCAGGAAAAGAGGGAAGGGCTGCTTATAGGCTCTGCATGCTCCAATTCTGAGCTTATGAGATATATCCTTGAGGGAAGGACTGAGGAGGAGATAGAGGAGGTTGCATCCTTCTATGACTACCTGGAGGTCCAGCCGGAAGGCAACAACACGCATCTCTTCAAGGATGGAAGGATCAGGGACAAGGAGCAGCTGAGGAACCTGACGAAAAAGATAATCTCACTTGGTGAAAAGCTTGGGAAGCTGGTGGTTGCCACCGGCGATGTTCATTATGTGGACAGGGATGAGAAGATCTACAGGGAGATAATAGTTGCGTCACAGTCCTTCAGGGAAGCGGATACTGACGTGGACCTGCATTTCAGGACTACAGACGAGATGCTGTCGGAATTCTCGTACCTTGGCAGGGAAAAGGCTGAGGAGCTGGTAGTCTATAATACTCATAAGGTAGCCGACATGATTGGAGATGTTCTTCCAATCCCCAAGGGTACGTTCCCTCCGAAAATAGAGGGTGCGGATGAAGAGATAAGGAAGATGACCATGGACAAGGCTCATGAGCTCTATGGAGATGTTCTTCCGGAAATAGTGAAGAGCAGGGTGGACAAGGAGCTTAACAGCATAATATCCAACGGGTATGCTGTTCTTTATCTGATTGCCCACAAGCTTGTTGCAAAGTCTCAGTCAGACGGATACCTCGTAGGGTCGAGAGGATCCGTAGGATCTTCACTGGTAGCTACATTCACAGGAATAACAGAGGTCAACGGACTTCCTCCACATTACAGGTGCGGAAGCTGCAGACACTCCGAATTCATATCGGACAACAGTGTCAGCAGCGGTGCTGACCTTCCTGAAAAGGATTGTCCCGTTTGCGGCGAGAAGCTTGTAAGGGATGGTCACGACATACCATTTGAGACCTTCCTTGGTTTCGAAGGCGACAAGGAACCTGATATAGACCTTAACTTCTCCGGGGAATATCAGGGTATAGTGCACAAGTATACCGAAGAGCTCTTCGGTAAAGGCTACGTGTTCAAGGCAGGTACCATAGGCACAGTTGCAGACAAGACCGCCTATGGCTATGTGAAGAAGTATTATGAGGAGAAGGAGGTCAATCTTCCTGGAGCCGAGATCGAAAGGCTTGCAAAGGGATTGACTGGTGTCAAGAGAACTACAGGACAGCACCCCGGCGGAATCATGGTTGTTCCGAGGGACAATGACATACACAATTTCACCCCCATACAGAGGCCGGCTGACGACAATGATTCAGAAGTGACCACGACCCATTTTGATTATCACTCCATATCGGGAAGGCTACTGAAGCTGGACATACTGGGTCATGACGACCCAACAGTGCTGAGGATGCTCCAGGACCTTACGGGAATAGACCCGAAGAGCCTGCCGCTGAACGATCCCAAGGTGCTTTCCCTGTTCCTTGGAACCGATGCGCTGGGAGTGACGCCGGATGAGCTTGGGGTAGCCCTTGGCTGCCTGGGCCTGCCAGAATTCGGAACCAAGTTCGTAAGGGGCATGCTCCAGGATACAAAGCCCAAGTCCTTCGCTGACCTTGTGAGGATATCAGGGCTGTCACATGGAACGGACGTATGGCTGAACAATGCGCAGTACTATATCAAGAACGGAGACACCACGCTATCAGACTGTATCAGCACAAGGGATGACATAATGGTCTACCTGATTTATAAGGGACTGCCTCCAAAGACCAGCTTCAACATAATGGAGAAGGTGAGAAAGGGTAAGGGCCTGTCCGACGAGTTCGAGGCAGTCATGAGGGAACATGATGTCCCTGAATGGTATATAGAATCTTGCAAAAAGATAAAGTATATGTTCCCTAAAGGACATGCCGTTGCGTATGTAATGATGGCGATGAGGATTGCCTGGTTCAAGGTGTACAAGCCGCTGGCATACTACTGCGCATATTTCAGCGTCAGGGCTGAGGATTTTGATGCAGGCCTCATTCTCAAGGGAGAGGATACTGTAAGGACAAGGCTTGAAGAGCTGTATGCGCTTGGAAATGCAGCGAGCAACAAGGAGAAGAACCTGATAACAGTTCTCGAGCTGGCCTATGAGCTATACAAGAGAGGACTGAGATTCAAGGGCATCGACCTGTACAAGTCTGATGGTACGAGATTCCTTATCGAGGACGGGGATGTAAGACCACCTATCAATGCGCTTGTTGGTATAGGAGCCAATGCTGCAGCCAGCATTTGCGAAGAAGCCAGGAAGGGCGAGTTCATATCGAAGGAAGACCTGAGGACACGCTGCAGGGTGTCAAGGACCGTCATAGAGACACTTGAGGAAAGCGGAGCTTTGGAGGGACTGAGCGACACTAACCAGATATCCCTATTTAGTCTATAATCCTTGATATTGCCGGGATTATGTGATAATATGATAAGGGACAATATACGAGCGGAAAGAGTGGGCGAAACCCGCTCTTTCATTTTGTAGGCGGCATATGCCGCTTTTGGCATTGGTAATGACTGGAGGTGGAAGGATTGGAAAGGCTTGAAGGAATCAAGGATTACCTTGAGAAAGAAATCAATGGGCTGGGATACGGGCTCTATCACCTGGAATATGTCAGGGAAATGGGGCAGCACTATCTGAGGTTCTACATTGAGAAGGATGGAGGAATCACTCTGGAGGACTGTGAGAAGGTCTCGAGAAGGATGTCGGATATCCTTGATGAAAAGGACCCGATTGTAGAGGAATACTTCCTCGAAGTATCATCACCTGGAATCTTCAGGTACCTGTTCACCGACAAGCACCTGAAGGAAGCTGTAGGATTGAAGGTGCTTGTAAAGACGAAGAAACCTGTCGATGGGTCAAAGAGCAATAAGGGGATACTCATCTCAACAGGAGATGAGACTCTGGAGCTGAAGACAGATAAGGGCAACGTCGTCATACCGAGAAACATCATAAAATCAGTGAATCTGGAAGAGGATATATAAGGAGGATAAAATGGCAAAAGAGGAAGTCAGGAAAAAAGATGAGGTGATCCTCGCCCTCAAGGCAATCGTTGCAGAGAAAGGCATAAGCGAGGAACTTCTCTTCGAGACCCTGGAGGATGCGCTAATAGCCGCGTACAAGAAAAACTATGCGAATCAGGGATCACCAAATGTCAGAGTGTCAATTGACAGGGAGACAGGGGAAATCAAGGTATTTGCATTAAGGGAAGTAGTTGAGGAATCATTTGATGATGCCGAGGAGATTTCACTTGAGGAAGCACAGGCAATAAATGCAAAGTACGAGATCGGAGATTTCGTTGAGAACGAAGTGACACCTGCGAACTTTGCAAGGGTTGCAGCGCAGAGCGCAAAGCAGATAGTAACTCAGAGGATAAAGGAAGCTGAGAGAAACATACTCTACAGTGAATATTCCGAAAAGGAATATGACCTTATCACCGGAATAGTGCAGAGAAAAGACAAAGGCAATGTCTATATCGACCTTGGAAAGACCGAGACAGTGCTCGGGCCTACCGAGCAGATACCTGGAGAATCCTATGAGTTCAACGAGAGGATCCAGCTGTATATCGTAGAGGTCAAGCAGAACCCCAAGGGTCCAATGATAGCAGTGTCAAGGACTCATCCAGGACTTGTGAAGAGGCTGTTCGAGAGAGAAGTTCCGGAAATATTCGATGGAACCGTTGAGATAAAGTCGATATCAAGGGAAGCCGGATCAAGGACGAAAATCGCAGTATACTCAAAAGACCCTGAGGTTGATCCGATGGGCGCATGCGTAGGTCCTAAGGGAACGAGGGTCCAGAACATCGTGAGGGAGCTTCGTAACGAGAAGATCGACATAATCAAGTGGTCGAAGGACCCTGCAGAATACATCGCAAATGCCCTAAGCCCTGCAAAGGTAGTGGATGTGCATGTGGATGAGAATTCCAATTCCTGCAAGGTGCTCGTAGACGAGAACCAGCTGTCACTTGCCATCGGCAAGGAAGGACAGAACGTAAGGCTGGCTGCGAAGCTGACTGGCTGGAAGATAGACATAAAGAGCAAGAGGGACGAGTGGGAGCAGGCAAAGGCCTGATCTGGCGAAGCCCATAAGTGAGGTGTTTCCATGAAAACAAAGAAAATACCAATGAGGATGTGCACCGGATGCATGGAGATGAAGCCGAAAAAGGACCTTATCAGAGTGGTCAGGTCAAACGAGGGTGAAATTTCCATCGACATGAAGGGCAAGAAACCCGGAAGGGGAGCGTATGTCTGCAGGGATGAAGCCTGCCTTAAGCTTTCGTTTAAAACTAAGAGGCTGTCAAAGAATCTTGAGGCTGACATAAGCGAAGAGATATTTGCAGCTC
>DIWI01000065.1 GCA_002428415.1 Clostridiaceae bacterium UBA6110 | reverse complement strand
AGCCTCCGAGGGATATAGATGCTCACATTCTCGACAAGGGGTTCATAAGATCCGTTGCGATTGACGGTACTATAATGGCCCTTGCTGTAATGGCGTCATACGTAACAGGGCTAAAGACAGGGAATTCAAATATCGCTGCTACGATGGCGTTCCTGACTTTAGGACTCTCGAGGCTTCTTCATGGCATTAGCTCAAGGACAGCAGGCTCATTCCTTAAGTCAGCAGGTACCAGGAACCATGTTCTGGCTGGATCGGTAATCATGGGCTTTGCCCTTTTCTACATCATATTCAACGTGCCAGTGCTTCGAGGCGTATTTGAGGTTGCGAGCATTCCTACAGGGTATTCGATATTTGCTGTTGGGATGGCCTTCGTATCATTCATTTTGGTTCAGACGGTTCGTATCATTGAAACTCATATACCTTTGAAAGAAGGCGAGACAACAGCTTGATGTGAAAATTATATTACTAGGTTTCCACGATAAGCTACATGATTATTCTGGGTGGAAATTACAGAATTAAGACCTTAAGAAAAGACCAACACATGCATCTCAAAATTACTTGCTTTGTATGGGGTTGGTCTTTTCTTGTTCAAATCTTTGTTCTACAGGTAGTTAAAAATATAACATTTATTGAATAGTTAGCAAATTAGCGCTAACCTAATCGTAAATGTTTTCCAGTACAGAATTCAGATAAACATTTCGGAGTGATAGCATGCAATATTATTATCAATATGAAGGCAATCAGGACCTGGATCTCCAGAGGTTACTTATAGAGTCGTTTGACAATATCCTTGTCACAGACAGCAAGGCAAGGATAGTGCTTTGCAGCAAGAACATGGTAAAGGCGCTGAGGCTCGAAGGTGCCGACCTTTCAGGAAAGACTCTTCATGACCTTGTTGCAAAAGGGTACTACTCAAAGTCAACTGCCCTTGAATGTATGAAGCTGAAGAAGCAGTGCTCGGGAATAGTTCATGTGGCAGGAACACTTAATGAGAAGGAAACTGTGGTGTTCTCCACCAGTACCCCGATCTTCGATGACAAAGGGGAGCTAAGGTATGTAATTACCAATTCAAGGAATGAAGCTGCCCTGGAATTCTACGCCCGTGAACTGGAGGCTGAGAAGCTGAATGCTGCGAAGTACCAGGATGTTTCGAAATACCTCTCGAAGCTTGCGGGAAGCAGCGGCGAAGTTGTAGCAAACAGTCCATCAATGCAGAAGGTAATGAAGCTCTGCAACCTGATAGCTAAAGCTGATAGTGTTGTGCTGATAACCGGTGAGTCGGGAGTAGGCAAAGAGGTGGTGTCCAGGTATATACATGACCATAGCAGGAGAAAAGACGAGGTATTCATGCCCGTGAATTGCGGTGCGATACCTGATGAACTGGTAGAGGCTGAGCTTTTCGGATATACAAAGGGTGCGTTCACAGGGGCGAATCCAAATGGAAGTGCAGGACTGTTCGAGCTGGCAAACAAGGGAACCATTTTCCTCGATGAGATAGGAGAGCTTCCTTCAAACATGCAGTCAAAGCTTCTGAGGGTCATAGAGACAGGTGAGATAAAGAGGCTCGGGGACACGAAATACAGGAAGGTCGATGCAAGGATAGTCGCTGCAACCAACAGGAACCTGGAAGAAATGGTAAAACAGGGAAAGTTCAGGGAAGATCTTTTCTACAGACTTAACGTCATTCCTATCATGATCTCTCCGCTCAGAGAAAGGAAGGAGGATATAGTTCAATTGGCGATTATGTTCCTGAACCGTTTCAACAAGAAATTTGGTTTGGAAAAGCGGCTTTCAAAGAGTACGCTTGATAACTTCCTTAGTTATGGATGGCCTGGAAATATCAGGGAGATGAGGAACATAATCGAACGTCATACCATAATATCTGATCATGACGAGCTGGATATAAGGTTTGATGAAAAGTTGGATATGATTGAACAGGATAGCAAAAACGGTGTCTTTAGCTATCCTGCTGTTGGATCGCTTCCATTGAAGTCTGCCATGGATGAATTTGAGAAGAAATACATAGATTCTGCACTTAAGGAGTGCAATGGAAACATTACAAAAGCTGCAGAGGTCCTTGGCATTCACAGGACACACCTCTATAAGAAGCTTAAGAAGTAAATTGAATTATATGCTATAGTGTATCAGGTTTGAGACGTTATCAAATTTGATACACTATTTTTTGTATCAAATTTGCTTCAGGACTGGAAATCGGTTTCAGTGAAATCCGTTGGAATTAAAGCGTTTTCATGATTTTGCCCTTTTTGGCACGATTATTGCTCTTATAAGGGAGTAAACAAAAGGAATGAAAGGGGAAGAACAATGAGAGAAGCAGTAATCGTATCAGCAGTAAGGTCACCTATGGGCAAGTACAGAGGTGCCCTGACTAATATAACTCCTCACGAGCTTGCAGCAACAGTGCTGAAGGAAGCCGTAAAGAGGTCCAAGGTAGATCCTGAAGAAATCGGGGAAGTAATATACAGCAACATAATGGAGAAGGAATACAACAACATAGCAAGATATGTGGCACTTGAGGCGGGACTCCCTATAAGCGTACCCGGAATCACAATAGACAGGCAGTGCGGGTCATCCCTCAACGGGATCGCATATGCAGCGCTCCTCATCATGGCAGGACAGCATGACGTGGTAGTCACTGGCGGAGTTGAGATGGACACCAGAAGGCCATGGCTCCTTTCAAAGCCAACTCAGCCATACCAGATACAGGAACCGAAGTTCCTGACGGTATCAACTTCACCNNGAGGACGTGGACAAGTTCGCTGTGGAGAGCCACAGAAGGGCTGCAGCCGCATGGGCGAACCATGCTTTCGATGAGCAGATAATACCAATAGAGATCAAAGACAGGAAGGGCAAGGTAACTGTAGTTGACACTGATGAGACTATAAGGCCGGAAACAAGTATGGAGACACTTGCGAAGCTTCCTATTGCAAGCGGCAAGAAGGATGGGATCTGCACAGCAGGAAACAGCTCACCTCTTACTGATGGAGCCAGTGCTGTTGTGGTAATGGAGAAGAACAAGGCCATAGAGCTCGGATGCGAGATACTCGGAACCTTCAAGGGCTATGAGTCAGCAGGCGTGGATCCACGTATCATGGGAATCGGACCTGTATATGCTGTCAGGAAGCTCCTTGACAGGACAGGACTTAAGATCGAGGATATCGACCTCATAGAGATGAATGAGGCGTTCGCTGCACAGAGCCTTCCATGCATCAAGGAACTTGGGATGGATACTGAAAAGCTCAATGTGAATGGCGGAGCTATAGCTCTCGGTCATCCTCTGGCTGCAACAGGAGGAGTCCTTACGGCCAAGCTTCTGTACGAAATGAAGAAGAGAGACGCGAAGCGTGGAATAGTTACCTTCTGCTGTGCAGGCGGACAGGGTGTCGCAGCGCTCTTTGAAAGGGAATAGGCGGGTATCGGTATGTTGAAGCTAACAACGGCTGCTGAAGCCGTAAAGATGATAAAGGACGGGGACATGGTGGTAACCTCGGGCTTCATGCTCGCGACTACCCCCGAGGAGCTGTTCATAGCAATTGAAGAGAGGTTCATGGAGACGAATGCTCCTAAGGACCTGTCTCTAATGTGTGCTGCAGGTGTTGGAGACTTGAGGGGCGGAAATACGGGCCTTAACCACTTTGCGCATGACGGGCTCCTGAAGAGAGTCATCGTAGGGCATTTCGGCTCAAACGACCAGGTAGTCAAGATGGTCAACGAGAACAGGATCGAGGCCTACAACTGGCCTCAGGGTATAGTATCCCATGTGCTTAGAGCCAGGGGTAACGGTGAAAAGGGCTTGCTTTCAAGGGTGGGGCTGAGGACTTACATGGACCCCAGGGTATCTGGCAGCAGGATGAATGATGTGACAAAGGAAGAGCTCGTGCAGCTCGTGAACATCAATGGAGACGACTACCTGTACTACAAGGCACCGAAGGTCGACATAGCCATCATTCGTGGAACAACAGCGGATGAGCTTGGAAACATAAGCTTCGAGGATGAGATAGCGCTTTCGATGGCAAGGGTGGCAGCCCTTGCAGCTAAGGCATCGGGTGGTAAGGTCATAGCCCAGGTAAAGAACTATGTCAAGGCTGGACAGATCGAGCCTAAGCTGGTTGGAGTATGCGGCATATTCGTGGATGCGATAGTTATCGCGAAGGACATTGAGAAGAACCACAGGATGACTCCTGGCTCTGTATATGACCAGTCCGTGGCAGGTCACATGCAGGTTCCGACTGGCTCCATGAAGCCGCTTGAGATGTCGGAAAGAAAGATCATCGGAAGGCGTGCAGCCATGGAGCTTGTTCCAAACTCCATAGTGAACCTTGGTATAGGAATACCGGAGTCAGTTTCGGCAGTGGCAGCTGAAGAAGGCTGTTCCAGTGATATGGTCATGACCGTTGAAGCAGGAGCCATAGGCGGAGTACCTGCTGGCGGACTTAACTTCGGAGCGTCCCTTAACCCATGGAGCATAACGGATGAACCTACCCAGTTTGACTTCTACCACTCCGGGTATCTTGATGTGACGTTCCTGGGCCTTGCTGAGGTAAACCATTCTGGCGACGTCAACGTGTCGAAGTTCGGACCGAAGATTCCCGGCTGCGGAGGATTCATTGACATATCTCAGTCCACAAAGAAGGTCGTATATTGCGGAACCTTCACAGCAGGCGGACTGAAGGTTGAGATCAAGGATGGAAAGGTTGTAATAGTTGAGGAAGGCAGGTCCAAGAAGTTCAGGAAATCTATCGAGCAGATAACCTTCAGCGGCAAGCAGGCCCTTGAAAATGGCCAGGAGGTAATATATATAACAGAAAGGGCGGTTCTGGCCCTGACTGAGACTGGTCTCGAACTCAGGGAGATAGCTCCCGGCATAGACCTGGAGAAGCACATACTTTCACAGATGGAGTTCGAGCCTGCGATCGCCAAGGATGTCAAGATAATGGACAAGAACCTGTTCGGGGATGGCCTTATAGGGCTTAAGGGGGTCATAGAAGCGAAGAGAAAAAAGTGATCCATATTCACAGCACGGTATAGGCAAAATAAACTGACAAAAAGGGGAGAAAAACATGGAATATCTAAGCCTGGCAGGCATACTGCTCGGACTTGCAGTGTTAATATTCATCTCATTCAAGGGAGTGCCCATAATAATCACGGCGCCTCTTGCAGCAATGGTAGTAATCTTATTTTCACAGATGGATATCGTAGGCTCCTTCACAGGACCGTTCATGACTGGTTTCACGAACTTCGCGAAGAACTATTTCCTTATATTCCTTCTGTCTGCAGTATACGGGAAGATGATGGCAGATTCAGGAGCTGCCAAGTCAATAGCCTACAAGCTTTCAGCGCTTGCCAACAAGTTCCCGGGCAATGAGAAGTTTGTTGCGATATTCTCCCTCGTACTGGTAAACTCCGTATTCACATACGGCGGAATTTCTCTATTCGTTGTAATGTTCACCATGGTAATCATCGCCAAGAACCTCTTTGAGGAGCTTGGAATACCATGGAGACTTTATACCTGCGTATCCCTGGGTATGTCGGTATATACCATGACAATGCTTCCTGGTACTCCGGCGATCCAGAACCTTATCCCAATGAAGTACCTGGGTACTACTCCAACCGCAGCACCAGTCCTTGGTATCATAGGAACCGTTGTTTCACTGATACTTGGAATAGGCTGGATAAAGTATCAGCTTGCAAAGGCTGAGAAGCTGCAGGAAGGCTTCATGCCTACCGGTACTGAAATTTCCAAGGTTGTACTTAAGGATGAGAAGGTTGAAGAGATGAATCTTCTTGTAAGCCTTACGCCTTCAATCGTGCTTCTTGTAGTACTCAACATACTCAAACAGCCTCCTGTGGTAGCCCTATTCGCTGCAGTGCTTACAAGTGTGGTGCTCTTCTACAAGAGATACGTCAATGTCATAAAGACCATGTCCGACGGAGCGAACAACGCGATAATGGCGATAACCAACATATGCATAGTCGTTGCTTTCGGTTCAGTCGTAGCTGCTTCGACAGGATACGCTCTTGTGATCGGAGCCCTTGATTCAATCCCGGGACCACCTATCGTACAGATAATCGTGGCTGTAAACATAGCAGCTGGAGTCACAGGATCAGCATCAGGCGGACTTGGTATTGCACTTGAGAGCCTTAGCCAGAAATTCCTTGCGACCGGAATCAATCCGGAAGTCATACACAGGGTTGCAGCCATGTCCTGCGGAGGCCTTGATTCACTTCCGCATAACGCAGCTATAATAAACGACCTTGGAGTAGCAAGACTTACTCACAGGCAGGCGTACATCAACATGTTCATGCTTACTGTTGTTACACCAACCATAGCAACGATAGTAGTAGCCATATTCGCATCGATGGGTGTGGTATAAGCATCTAATCAGGTAAAGTGATGGAATTCAGGAGAGGACACGATTAATACCGTGTCCTTTGCCAAACGCTTAAGTAAGCTGTATGAGTTGCGTGAGCGGCATTAGGAGGTAAACAAATGGAAATAAGGAAAATTGGAGTAGTAGGTGCCGGAACCATGGGGCTTGGAATAGCTCAGGCCTGCGCGACTGCAGGCTATGAGGTCGTACTTAACGACATCAAGCCTGAGTTCGTGGACAAAGCTCTGGTCAGGATGGCAAAGATCCTCGACAAAAGCGTGGAGAAGGGCAAGATGGACCAGGAAACAAGGGATTCGATACTCGCAAGGGTAAGCAGATCCACAGACTATACAGATTTCGCAAATGTTGACGTGGTGTGCGAGGCTGTACTTGAGAACATGGAGCTGAAGAAGAGTGTATTCGGAGCCCTCAATGAGATCTGCAGGGAAGATGCCATCTTCTGTACAAACACATCATCCATGTCAATTACCGAGATCTCAGTCGGGTCAGGCAGGCCTGGGAAGTTCTGCGGCATGCATTTCTTCAATCCTGTGCACGTGATGAAGCTTGTTGAGGTAATAAGCGGCGAGCTTACAGATCCTGAGACTGC
>DIWI01000096.1 GCA_002428415.1 Clostridiaceae bacterium UBA6110 | reverse complement strand
AAAAGAACCTCATCGCCCAGCTCATTGAGATGAGAAAGTCCATCCAGGAACTCATCGAAGCCAGGAATAACTAAAGGGAGGAACAGAAAAATGATAAAAATCGTACTTTTATGCGCTGCTGGCATGTCCACAAGCATGCTTGTAAAGAAGATGCAGGAGGCTGCAAAGGCTAAGGGACTTGAGGCTGAGATAGCGGCATATCCTGAGTCGCAGCTTGCAAAGGTCGGCCCTACAGCTGACGTCATACTTCTCGGGCCTCAGATAAGGTTCGCTCTTAAAAAGATAACCGCTGAAGCTGAGAAATTCAACGTACCAGTAGACGTAATACCACCTGCAGACTATGGCATGATGAACGGAGTCAAGGTCCTTGCATTAGCTGAAAAGATTGCGGCATCAAAAAAATAATCCTTTCATATTTTACGCAGCCGCCTAAAGGCTGCAGGAATCATCCAATTTCAATAACATATGACATCATGGTTTTTCTGAATTATCTTGTAATTGTTGCATGCGACAAAATTCAATTTAAGGAGAGAATAACATGGGTGAAAAACTCGTAAACGGCGTAATGACCTTTGTCAACACCAAAGCAGTCAGGGCACTCAAAGACGGTATCATCTTCACACTTCCGCTCACTATGATAGGATCGATCTTCCTGCTTCTGGCTCAGCTTCCAAGCGTTGCCATCAATAACTTCCTTGCATCAGTATTCGGCGAGAACTTCAGGACACCACTCTTCCAGGTGTATGGAGCAACTTTCAATATCATCGCTCTGGTTGCAGTCATAGCAATAGCATACCAGTATGCCAAGCTTTGCAACCATGACGGTCTCATGGCTGGATTCCTGGCACTTGTCACATTCCTTATCCTTGCTCCAGGATCCAAGACTGACGCAGCATCGGGAGTCACTGTAGGAAACATCATAGACAAGGCCTGGGGAGGCGGACAGGGAATGGTCGCCGCCATCATAATAGGACTTATCGTAGGTGCTATATACTCCAAGCTTCTCGATATGAACCTAACCATAAAGATGCCTGATGGAGTTCCTGAAGGCGTATCCAAGCAGTTTGCAGCCCTGATTCCTGCCGGAATCATATTCACCGGCGCGATGCTACTGTTCATCCTATTCAACTCCATGGACACGAACTTCATGGCATGGATCTACAAGGTGCTTCAGAGCCCGCTTCAGAACGTCACGGACTCACTTCCGGCAATCATGTTCCTGGCAGCTCTCGCCCCGTTCTTCTGGATTTTCGGTATCCACGGAACCACAATCGTCAATGGAGTCATGGAAGGCATATTCCTTGCAAACACAGCAGCCAACCAGGCTATCCTTGACAGCGGAATGGCACTGACGATAGCTAACGGAGCAAAGATAGTAACCAAGCAGTTCTGGGATAACTACATAATCATGACAGGAACAGGAATAACCATAGGGCTTGTCGTTGCTATGCTATTTACTGCAAAAGCAGCAAAGAACAAGACTCTTGGAAAGATAGCTCTTGTACCGGGTGTCTTCAATATCAATGAGCCGGTAACCTTCGGTCTTCCTATAGTAATGAATCCGCTTATCGCGTTACCTTACATGGTAATACCTGCACTTGCAGCGCTTATCACCTACACCGCAATAAGCATTGGTTTCATGCCGCCATTTTCAGGTGTCATGGCACCATGGACAACTCCACCTATCATCTCCGGCTTCATTGTAACAGGCTGGCAGGGTGCGGTGGTTCAAGCGCTGATACTCGTAATGTCGGTTGTCGTATACTTCCCGTTCTTCAAGAAGCAGGATGCGAACGACGCAAAGGAAGAGGCTGCGATCCACGAGGAACATCTCCACGCAGCAGAATAACAGAATATGAGTTTTTAGAAGGAAGTGGAAACACTTCCTTCATGAAGGAGGTGGAAACACCTCCTTCTTTTCATTCCTGTTTCTTATCAATCACTTTACTTCAATACAAATCACTCCGATTCAGTAAAACATTAATTCATTCGCTTCTTTCACTTCATTTTGGATAGTGTTTCGGAAATTCCAGTCATAATCACTCCAATCCACACATCTTCAGTCATAAATTTCAACTTTTTCAGTCATAAACGAAATTGTTTTACTCAATTTTGGCATAATCTTCTGTTTGCTTTTTAATGTTAATGTTTTCAAGCGTTTTATTTTAGTGTTTTATGGCCATTTTTTGAAACACTGGGGAAATTGGCCGAAACACTGTAATGGACTTTTGATACAATACGAAACACTGTTTGATTGCCTGTTTTTACCTGAAAATACTTGCCTGCTTAAAACCCGCTATGCAGGCGGATCGGTTGATTCGCAATTATATTATCCTGTGTTTTGCAGTGTTTTGGCACGGCACTTGCTATATGTATAGTGTAAAACAAAGGAGGCGAATGTATTGGAAGAACTCATAATGCAGATCATAATAGATTCCGGAGATGTAAGGTTCCATGCCTATGAAGCCCTAAGCCTTGCAAACGAAGGTAAGTATGATGAGGCAAAAGAGAGCATAGAAAAAGCCAACGAGGCGATGGAAAAGGCTCACGAGGCACAGACATCATTCCTTTTCAAGGAAGCTAACGGCGAAAAGGTTGAAATCTCAGCGCTCTTCGTTCACAGCCAGGATCACCTGATGACAGCTATCTCAGAAAAGAACCTTATAATACAGCTCATAGAGATGAGAAAGTCTATACAGGAACTCATAGAAGCAAAGAAATAGTAATGGAGGAATGGAAATCATGAAAATCGTATTACTTTGTGCCGCAGGAATGTCCACAAGCATGCTCGTCAAGAAAATGCAGGAGGCTGCAAAGGCTAAAGGCCTTGAGGCAGATATCGCAGCGTATCCTGAATCACAGCTGGCAAAGGTCGGTCCAAGTGCTGACGTTATTCTTCTGGGGCCTCAGATAAGGTTTGCTCTCAAGAAGATAACCGCTGAAGCTGAGAAATTCAATGTGCCTGTAGATGTCATACCACCTGCTGACTACGGCATGATGAATGGTGTAAAGGTACTTGCACTTGCTGAGAAGATCGTTGCAGCAAAGAAGTAGGCTACAAACCTCAATATGACAGCCTCTCAGGCTGCCGCAATAATATCATACAAACATAATGAACTGTTACCAATTGCACTAATATAAAATAATAAAACTAAGGAGAGAAAAAATGGGAGAAAAACTTGTAAACGGCGTAATGACCTTTGTCAACACCAAAGCAGTCAGGGCACTCAAAGACGGTATCATCTTCACACTTCCGCTCACTATGATAGGATCGATATTCCTCCTTCTCGCACAGCTTCCAAGCCCTGCGATCAACAACTTCCTCATATCAATATTTGGTGAAAACTTCAGGACCCCTCTATTCCAGGTATATGGAGCGACCTTCAATATCATCGCACTCGTCGCAGTCGTCGCCATAGCTTACCAGTATGCCAAGCTCTGCAACCATGACGGACTAAATGCAGGCTTCCTCGCACTCGTAACATTCCTGATACTCTCACCCGGCTCAAAGACTGATGCCGCTTCAGGAATAACAATCGGAAACATAATAGACAAGGCCTGGGGAGGCGGACAGGGAATGGTCGCCGCCATCATCATAGGACTTATCGTAGGCGCAATATACTCCAAGCTTCTCGACATGAAGCTTACGATCAAGATGCCTGACGGAGTTCCTGAAGGCGTATCAAAGCAGTTTGCAGCCCTTATCCCTGCCGGAATCATATTCACAGGCGCAATGCTCCTGTTCATCGTCTTCAACTCCATGGACACGAACTTCATGGCATGGATCTACAAGGTGCTTCAGAGCCCGCTGCAGAACGTAACTGACTCGCTTCCTGCAATCATGTTCCTTTCAGCTCTCGCACCGTTCTTCTGGATCTTTGGTATCCATGGAACTACCATAGTATCAGGAGTCATGGATGGAATATTCCTTGCTAACACAGCTGCAAACCAGGCTATACTTGACAGCGGTCTTGCACTTACGATAGCAAACGGAGCCAAGATAGTAACCAAGCAGTTCTGGGATAACTACATAATAATGACCGGAACCGGAATAACAATAGGACTCGTCATTGCAATGCTAATAGCTGCAAAGGCAGCAAAGAACAAGACTCTTGGAAAGATAGCTCTTGTACCGGGTGTCTTCAACATCAACGAACCAGTAACCTTCGGACTTCCGATTGTAATGAACCCGCTCATAGCTATACCTTACATGGTAATCCCGGCTCTGGCAGCATTCATAACATACATGGCTATCAGCATAGGCTTCATGCCTCCGTTCTCCGGAGTCATGGCACCATGGACAACACCACCTATTATCTCCGGCTTCATAGTAACAGGCTGGCAGGGTGCCGTAGTCCAGGCGCTTATACTTGTAATGTCAGTAGTCATATACTTCCCGTTCTTCAAGAAGCAGGATGCTGCTGACGCGAAGGAAGAAGCTGCGATCCACGAGGAACATCTCCTCCACCCAGCTGAATAACTAAAGACAACACAACAAAAGATACAGCGGGGAGGACAGTGGAAACACTTCCTCCCTTGATTCTTGAATACGAAATACGAAAGGATGATAGATATGCACTATAAGAAGCTTAAGGACTTCAGAAGCGACTTCCTCTGGGGAGCCTCAACATCGGCCTATCAGGTAGAAGGCGCATGGAACGAGGATGGAAAAGGCTTGTCAGTCATGGATATGGGACACCATCCGGAGGGACTTGCTGACTTCAAGGTCACAAGCGACCATTATCACCACTACAAGGAAGACATCGCCCTGCTCGCAGAGTTGGGCCTCAAGGCATACAGGTTCTCAATAGCATGGACAAGGATTTTCCCTGAAGGGACCGGAAAGATAAATGAAAAGGGCCTTGAGTTCTACAAAAATCTCATAGATGAGATCCTGAAGCATGGAATGGAACCGATAGTAACCCAGTACCACTTCGACCTGCCATATGCGCTCCACCTGAAGGGCGGCTGGTCAAACAGGGCCACAATTGACGCATATGTGGAATACGTTAGTGTGCTTTACGATAATTTCGGAGACAGGGTGAAGTACTGGCTTACAATAAACGAGCAGAACATGATGATACTCCATGGTGCGGCACTCGGAATCGTAGCACCGGGTACCGAGAATATCGAGAAGGAAATATACCAGCAGAACCACCACATGCTTCTCGCCCAGGCGAAGGCCATCACACTTTACCATGAGATGAAGCTTCCTGGTAAAATCGGTCCTGCACCTAACATAACGACGATCTACCCGGAGACCTGCAATCCTGACGATGTCATAGCAGCAATGAACTGGACATCCATAAGGAACTGGCTGTACCTTGACATGTGCGTATTCGGAAGATACAACTCCATAGCATGGAGCTATCTTGAAGAGAGAGGCTGGACACCAGACATCGAAGAAGGTGACATGGCAATCCTTGGAGCTCCTCTTGCAAAGCCGGATTTTATTGCCTTCAACTATTACTCCACTGCAACAGTTGCAGCAAGCAAAAACGACGGCTCTGACAAGGCTGCAGGAGCAGACCAGCAGATCGTATCCGGTGAAGAGGGAGTCTACAGACAGGGTGAGAATCCAAGCCTCAAGCTCACATCCTTTGGATGGACAGTTGATCCAGCTGGCTTCAGGAGCACGCTAAGGGAAATCAATGACCGATACAACCTGCCACTTCTGGTCACAGAAAACGGACTTGGTGAATACGACAAGCTTGAAGAAGGCGACGTAGTAAACGACGACTACAGGATAGACTACCTGAGGGACCACATAGAGCAGGCAAGGCTTGCTGTGACCGATGGAGTTGACCTTCTTGGCTACTGCCCATGGTCAGCTATCGACCTTGTCAGCACCCATCAGGGCTTCGGCAAGAGGTACGGGTTCATCTATGTCAACAGGGAAGAGAATGACCTCAATGACATGAGAAGGATAAAGAAAAAAAGCTTTGGCTGGTACAACAAGGTCATAGACTCAAACGGCACAGATCTTGCATAGGAGACACCGATGATCAAAATTGTACTTCTTTGTGGCGGCGGCATGTCCACCAGCGTCCTGATGAAACGGATGCAGGCGGAGGCAGACAATAGAGGCCTTAAAGCAGAAATATCCGCCTTTGGTGAGGGCCATCTTCCGAAGGTCATACCCTTTGCCGATGTCATTCTTCTGGGACCGCAGATAAGGTTCACCTTTAAACGGATATCAGAGGAATGCGGAAAGAACGGGATCCCGGTTGCCTTGATACCCCATGCCGATTACGGCATGATGGACGGGAAAAAGGTACTTGCCCTTGCTGAAAAGCTGATTGAAGAGAGAACTGTCAGATAATCTGCGCAGAGCGGCATGACAAAGCCTGATATGTAGAACAAGAGAAAAATGTTGAACAATATAATAAAAATAAACAAAAGAAAAACCGAAGGTTCAGGCAAAAATGCCTGAACCTTCTCCATCCTGTGGAATCCTGTCATTTGCCCGCCTTACAGGATCTCACCGTTTGATTCTATTACCTTCCTGTACCATTCAAAGGACTTTTTCTTCGACCTGTCAAGGGTTCCCTTGCCTTCATTGTCCTTGTCCACATAGATGAAACCGTATCGCTTCTTCATTTCACCGGTGGTGAAGGATACAAGGTCTATGCAGCCCCATGGGGTATAGCCCATAAGCTCCACTCCGTCATAGGCTATCGCCTTTTCCATCTGTTCGATGTGCGAACGGAGATAGTTTATCCTGTAGTCATCGTTTATGGTTCCGTCTTCCTCGATGACATCAACTGCTCCAAGGCCGTTTTCGACGATGAACATTGGCTTCTCATACCTCTCATGGAGCATTATGAGAGCATTCCTGAGACCAACAGGGTCTATGGCCCATCCCCAGTCTGAAGCCTCAAGGAAAGGATTCTTTACGCTTACGTGGGATCCAGTCACCAGGTCCTTGTTTTCACCTTCAGCCCCGGATTTTACAGTGTCAGACATGTAGTAGCTGAAGCCGACATAATCTACGGTACCTTCTTCAAGGATCTTCGCGTCACCAGGCTCCATCTTAATGTCATAGCCTTCCCTCTCCCATTCCTTAAGGGCGTATGCAGGATAATGGCCACGGCAGTGGACATCTGTGAAGAATATCCTGTCATGTATTGTATGAAGGGAAAGCAGAGTATCCTCAGGATTCGAGGTAAACGGATATACCGGATGGAATGATACCATGCAGCCTATCATGAAGTCAGGATTGATTTCATGACCAATCTTTACAGCAAGGGCGCTCGCCACAAGCTCGTTGTGGGCAGCCTGATAGATTACCTCCTTCCTGTCCTCTCCTTCCTTGAACTGGATACCGGAATTAGTCCAGGCGAATATCGGATTCTTCAGGTTCATCTGGTTATTGATCTCATTGAAGGTCATCCAGTATTTCACCTTGTCCCTGTATCTTTTGAACACCGTCTCGGCATATCTTGCAAAGCAGTCTATCAAGCTTCTGTCTCTCCATCCGCCATATTTCATGTATAGTCCGTATGGCATTTCGAAGTGGGAAAGTGTTATTACAGGCTCTATTCCATGCTTCAGCAGCTCGTCGAACATGTCATCGTAGAACTTCAGGCCTTCCTCATTAGGAACCGTCTCATCCCCGTTCGGGAATATCCTCGGCCAGTTTATGGACGTCCTGAAGCACTTGAATCCCATTTCCGCGAAAAGGGCAATGTCCTCCTTGTATCTGCCATAGAAATCTATTGCTTCATGGTTAGGGTAGTTCTCTCCCGGTATGATGCCGTCGGTAATCCTTCGTGGCACACCATGAGCTCCGGCAGTCATGACATCGGCAACGCTGAGGCCCTTTCCACCCTTGTCGTATCCACCCTCAAGCTGATGGGCAGCTACAGCACCGCCCCATAGAAAACCTTTTTGAAAACCCATAATTTCCTCCTTGATTCATCATTTGAAGGGGAAGCAAGCTAATTATTGCCTCCCCAGTCATTCATCTTTCAATCTGAAAAGCCTTTGTCCCTTGTGACTTCCTTGATCCATTCGCCGGAAAGCTTTACCGTCCTTTTCAGTGTTGCAGTATCTATAGCCACGAATCCATATCTGTTCTTGAAGCCGTTGTTCCATGACCAGTTGTCGGTAAATGACCAGGCATGGTAGCCTCTGCAGTCAGAGCCTTCCTCCAGGGCCTTCAGTATCCACTTCAGATGATTCCTGATGTAGTCGATCCTGTAGGTGTCATGGATCTCCCCGTCAAGCCGGTACCTCTCCTCATTCTCTACCCCTATGCCGTTTTCTGCTATGAAGCATGCCGGATTGCCGTAATGGAGCCGGAGGTCGGTCAGAAGGTCATAAATGCCCTTCTCATAGATTTCCCAGCCCCTGTATACATTCATGCGCCTGCCTGGCATCCTGTAATTGACGAAATAGTAGTTGAGCCCTTCCTGGAGCCTGTCTGCTGGTGCCATGACCCTTCTGGGCTTGAAATAGCTTATCCCGAGGATGTCGACCCTGTTACGTGCGATAAGCTCCTTGTCCCCATCCCTGACCTCCGGAAGTATCTCGCTTCTTTCAAGCATTTGAACAAGCTTTTCAGGGAATTCCCCCTTTAGCACCGGGTCCAGGAACGCCTTGTTTATGAACAGGTCGCAGGCCTCGGCGGCTTCAATGTCCTCCTTAGAACCAGATTTCGGATATACCTGGCTCAGGTTCATGATAACTCCGATCTCCCCACCTGTGCCCATCTCCCTGAAGGCTTCCACAGCCGAGGCATGGGCTACAATCATGTTGTAGGCTACCTGTACAGCCCTTTTCAGGTTCCTTACCTTCGGATAGTGATTGCCCTCCACATAGCCCTGCTCTGCAGGTACCAGAGGATCGCTGAAGGTGAACCAGTTTTTGACCCTGTCACCAAAAAGGTCAAAGCAGACCCTTGCATAATCGACATAGGCATCAACTGTCTTCCTTGATTCCCATCCTCCTATTTTCTGCAGCTTAACCGGGAGGTCAAAGTGGAAAAGGTTGATATATGGCTCTATGCCCTGCTTCTTCAGTTCATCTATCACTCTGTTGTAGAAATCCACGGCTTCAGGGTCTACATCACCGGTTCCCTCCGGAATGAGCCTCGACCACTCTATGGAGGTCCTGTAGGAATCCAGCCCCATCTCCTTCATAAGGCCGATATCCTCAATGTATCTGTGATAGAAATCCGAGGCGATCTTCGGTCCCACCATATGATAAAAGTCTTCAGGCTCGCTCTCGTACCAGAACTCATAGATGTCCATGCCCTTCTTGCCTGCCGTACCCTCTGTCTGCGGTCCTGACGCTGCTGCACCGAAAAAGAACTTCTCAGGAAACATGTATTCCATCTCAATCCCTCCCATTGCAAGCTCTTTGCTTTGATTCAATTATACGGTCCTTTATGCATATTTAGAATAGTATGAAAATACCCGAAGGCTCTGAAAAGCCCTGTTTCCAACAATTGGAAACAGGGCTTCCCTAAAAATTAATACATTCTTCACATAAATCTCATGGTACGTAGGTGCCTTTGGTTGTCCCCTGCCTCGAAATGCCCCAGAGGCCCTTCCCCTCATTGCGCGCAGTCCTTGCAAGAATCATGATCCTATCAGCATATCTCGAGTCAGGTGGGAACTCATAGGGCTGGGCATATCCTCCGCCTGCAAGGATTGCATTGAACAGATATCCATCTATTGCCTCATCATTTACCTTGTCAGGCAGCTTAAGCCATACATACCGCAGAAGCCTTCCATATGCATCCGTTTCAGAAGTATCCTTCTCGAGGTACACTTTCCTGCCTTCAAGCATCATTTTTGTGTAGGCCTTGGCTTCAGCTCCATACAGCTCGATTTCCCCTGATGTCTCAGGAGTATTGACCCCGATAAGCCTTACTGCCGTTCCGTCTGAAAGCCTTATCGTATCTCCGTCAGAGACTGAGGTGACATATGCCTCACTGAATCCAGACGGTATGGAATCACTATAGGTGTTAGTCGATATGAAATCGAGGACCATGGGCAATAGAATCGCAGCAGCAAGGATCAGGTACAGGATATTCCCTATTTTTCTTCGCATGTTCTGTCCTCTCTGATGTCAGTCTAAAAGTGAAGCATACCCTTGTTTCTGGCATCGCCGTGCATCACGCCCGCAAGGATTGCAATCGTGCATATTATCTTTGGCGTAAGTGAATAGTTGTCGATTAGATTAAGGAAAACAAACACTATCATGGAAACTGCAAACCCTGAATAGAAGGATATTCCATCTTTCCACACCTTGTCAGAACCAAGATACCTTACAAGGCTCCTGTACATGGCAACAAGCATAAGCATAAGCAGAATCATACCTGGTATGCCAAGCTCGGCCTGAATGTTGAAGAGCGCATTGTGAGCATGATAGACCACGTTGTTGTCGTAGGGGTTGTTCAGCTCCGGAAATCGCGCCACATATCCCGGATACTCGTGGAAAAAGCTGTTGAGGCCTATTCCAAGTATCGGGTGCTCCTTCGCCATATATAGAGCAGCCTTCCATATCCTTAACCTCGAATAGTTCTGCTCATAGCTGAATATGTCGAGTATCCTGCTCCTTGAATATGGCACTACCATCAGCATGAAGGATGCCGGTATGAGTACGACCAGGAACTTCCTCGAGCTGTAGAATGCAAGCGTAAGTATGCCGAGGAACACTCCAAGCATACCTGCCCTGGAACCTGTCAGGAAAACTGACCCGGTAATAAGAGCTGATACAAACGCATACCATAGAGAAAGCCTCAGGTCTTTCTTTCTGGCCCTTACAGCCATCACTACCATAGGGAAAAGGGCTATTAGCATGTAGCAGGCCAGGATGTTCCCGTGCTCGATGAAGGATGTATGCTCAGTCCTTACGAATGGCTTAGGACTGAAGAAGACGAAATAAACAAGCTGAAGCACATGGTATGCTGAAACAACAACCACGGAGGTTATGTATGTCCTCAGCACCATCTTGGTATGGAACGGCCTGTTAAGCTCGAACTTCAGAATAAAGAAGGCAGCGAATGCACTGGCGTAGATGGCAGCCCCTGCAAGTGACATGGCCTTGTCATCCGAGTAGACGACAGATACAAGCGACCATACTGCAAGGAGCATGAAAGCCAGGGAGAACCTTGACCTCCTGATTTCGGCAAGGGACCTTCTCATTCTTGCATATGCATCAGGGTTTTTCCTTGTATAAAGGAGATAGAATATTATAACCGGCACAAAAAGAGCCGGCGTGATATACATCGGTACCAGCGGAACAAGGAATGTTGCTGCAAGCATCAGCCTGAATAAATGGTTTCTGTTGAAAAAGCCCATACTGTCCTCCAAAATCGAATCTACATTAGACTATACCCCAAAAAAGGACAAAAGAAAAGAGACCCCGAAGGTCTCCTTGCCTGTTACTTACTCGACTGTTATTGCTGATGTCGGGCAGCTGTCAGCAGCTTCCTTCGCAGCGTCAACGTCTGCTCCGTCAACCTCGTCTGCAACAGCAAAAGCCTTTCCATCGTCGTTCATATCGAACACTGAAGGAGCAACGCTTGCACAAACTCCACAGCCGATACAGAGATCCTGATCTACAAATGCTTTCATATTATATTCCCCCTTTCACGTGATACTTATATTATAAGGAAATTTGCAATGACAATTGTGAACAAATTATGAACATTGTTATTTCATTGACTTATTGATATGCCTCCGGATACGGTCTTCACCTTGTATAGAGGAGCTGAAGCGGTATTTTCCTTTGAAGACCCAGCGCTCTCGATCACGCTGCCATTTTTTGACACCCTGATTTTCCCTGATACCGAGCCCAGATCGTAGGAGAACTGCCCTTCGGGAAGCTCTATGGTGACGCCGCCTGATACAGTTACAATGTCCCCGCCCCTGACTTCAGAAGCTTCAATCGAAACATCGCCAGAAACGGTATTGACTTTGAAGCTGCCTTCGGTCCCGATAAGCTCCACCCTTCCTGATGTAGTTGATATGTCTGTCCCGTCTATTCCGAACGAGCCGTCAGCTGCAATGCTCCCTGATACACTTCCGGCATCCAGCCTTATAGCCTCGATTCCTGACAGCTCGATGCTCCCGGAAACTGTCTTCATCCTGAGCGATCCTGCCTCAATTCCATCGATGTCCACCTTTCCCGATACGGATGACACTGACATGGCTTCAAGTGCTGTGTCTGGGATACTGATCACTATCTTCGCCTCATTCTGCCCGAGAAGGCCCGAAAGGCTTGAATCCTTAAGTACTTCAACCGTAACCTTTCCATCCCTTGAAAATGCGGTCTCAAGTGTTCCCGTGTAGCCACTGGATACTCTTCCCGTAATATCCACCACAACTTCATCACCATCATGACTGATGACTGTTACGTCACCGATTGATGTATCCACTGAAATTTCCCTGGCTTCATCAATGGAAAATGTGTAAGTCCTCGAAAATTCCTTAGTAAGCGTATTATCCCCGATTATCGGAAGGTTCCCTGATTCAAGGAATTTCGCAATCTGGCTTCCGAACTCATTTATGCTGAATCCTGACTCGTAGAATATCCATGCTCCTATGCCGAACGATACTGAAGCAACTACAAGGCAGACGAGAACTATTTTTTTGAAAGTATCCATTGCCATTTCCTCCTAAAATCTTCCGAAAATGCTCTTTATGATTCCAACTATCGCCAAGACAATTGTCTTTATGATCCTTATTACAAGCGTAAAGCTCAGGACGAAAAGGGCCAATACCCCTATCCCTATGAAAAATAGAGCTGCAGCCGGCAATCCCAGAAGGATCGTACCCGGCAGAAGAAGTATAAGGAGTGGTGATGCTATGAGGGCCAGGGCCGCAACAAGCAGCCCGAAGGACACTGAAAGGAGTGCTATGATTATGGACCCGATGATGCCGAAAACGGCAGGCCCCACTACCATAAGCACGAAGGCGATGATCAGTCCCTTTATGAATCTGTCTTTATCTCTTTTGTTCCTGTCATCATACATAGCTCTGCCCTCCATACAATGACTATACCGCCCTTCGATTAAAGGACAATTAAAATGCAAAGGAGCTTTTATCAGGATATAATAGAGGGGAACAGAGAATATCGTGCGCTTTTGGGGGGCAATCTCTATGGGAAAATCTCAGAACAGGGAATTCCAGGACAACATCAGGAAAAGGCTTACTTCTCCTGCATTTTTAAAGCGGCTGGGGCCGGGCAGGGATGCAGCCTTGTTCCTTTCGTCGGACAAGACCTTTATCAAGGACCTGCACAGCCTGTCAAACCTTCTCGACTTTTCAGGCGGTACACTCCTTGGCATGGTTAAAGGACATCTTTCACAGATTATGGATGTTCCTGACATGGACCTTAAAGACATATACGAATATTTGGTAAAAAAGGCCTTCAAGGATTCAAGGGACAGAGAATTCAGCCAGGCGGAATCAGACTTCGCATCCATCTACGCTGCAGCATACAGGGAGCTTGGCAGGCTGGAATCCCAGAGCGGTTCCGGGGAGTTCCACGTCGTGCACAGCTTCGCATTCCTGACAAAAGACGAGTATGAAGCCCTGGAGGAGGACGAGTACGGCAAATTCATGAGGGCCATGGAGGAAGACCACATCCTTGAGATCATGAAGCTTTCAAGGGAGCTCTTCGGCTTCAACACCCTTGACCATGTGGCAGGAGTGCATCATGTCGGCATGAGGATAGCAAGGCAGCTCAAGACCCTCGGACTCACCATAGACCTTGGCAGGGTATCGGGAGCCTTGGCAGGACACGATATCGGGAAATACGGGGTGAAGCATAATGAAATGGGCAGAGTACCCTATCTCCACTATTACTATTCAGACATATGGTTCAAGAAGCATGGGATAAACTACATAAGGAACATAGCGGTCAACCATTCGACCTGGGACCTTGAGCTTGAGAACCTGTCCCTGGAGGCCCTTATTCTCATATACTCTGACTTCAGGGTAAAGAACAGGAAAGCAGACGGAAAAGACACCATGTACATCTACGACCTTGATGATTCGTTCGCGGTGATCCTTGACAAGCTGGACAACGTTGATGATGCCAAAAGGAGAAGATACGAAAAGGTATATGCCAAGCTCAAGGACTTCGAGGAATATCTGAAGACGCTGGGTGTTGTCACTGACCCCTATGCGGCACCAGACCCGGTCCCTGGAACACTCAAGAACGCCAGCCTGTGCTTCGGTACGGAAATAGTAGACAGGCTTAAGTATCATGCCATCGACCATAACATAAGGGTCATGTGGCAGCTGAGGAACGAGTTCTCCATGGAGTCAATGCTTGAAGAGGCCAGAAGCCTGCGGGACTGGAGGGATTTAAGGGAGTACATAAGGATCCTCGAGGAGTATTCAACATACCTGACCCAGAACCAGAAGCTTCAGGTAATCAGCTTCCTCAAGGAGAACCTCGTCCATCCTGAAGATGACATAAGGCATCATTCAAGCGAGATAATCGGAAGGCTCATCGGAACCTTCGACGAGGATTACAGGAAAGAGCTGCCTCTTGAGGAAACACAGCCTTCCTCCATGGTAAAGGGGAAGGACCTGCTCGATTCAACGCTGAAGAGCCTGCTTTACCCTGACCACAACACCATAGAGAGCCACAGGTTCTTTCTCGGATATTCACTTGGCGGCATAATGCAGTCGCTGTTCAATGCCCTTCCTGAATCAAGGGTATGTGAGTATTCAGAGGTTGTCATGCGAAGCTATACTGCCGTATCACTCAAGAACGAGGACACATCCCTTTTCCTTGCAGGATCCCTCAGACACATACCATGTGATGCGAGCGTCATGGAGAAATACCTTACAGACATGCTATCGGGCACCTTCATACAAAGGCTTGCAGCACTTGAGGTGCTGACCTCCCAGGACATGACTGGCGCGTTTTCTGACAGCTTCATCGGAACCCTTAAGAAAAGGACCCATAAGATCAGACCTGAAACCGAGACTGTGGAAATATACCTGCTCTTCAGGCTATCTGCAAGGCTTGGCGACCCTTCGAGAAGGAAGGCTCTTTCAGATGAGCTTGAAAAAAGGAGGCCAGAGATTTCCGCAATCTATCTCGCCAACCTCAAGAGTGCCACCCACTGGATAGTGAAGAGGGTCTCAATCAGGCTGCTTCTCTACTATACTCTTACAGGTGACGGCACCATGGCGCTTAACAATGCCATACACCTATGCAACCTGCTCAAGGTATCTGCAATAGAATCTGTCAGGAGGACTGCCGGAAACACACTCCTGGCGCTTATGGGAAGACTCAGTCCCAACGAAAGGAACGAGGTTTCGGTCGAGCTCCTGAGGGCTCTTGAGATTGAAGGCCACAGGTTCACAGAATACATACCTAAGCCGCTCGGAAAGTCACTGCTTTTCCTTCCGGCCAAGGAATTCGATGAAATCATCGACGACCTGCTACAGAAGGTAAAGACATCGACTTCTTCCGTGAGGAGCCTCATCCTCAAGACCTTGGGAACAAGCCTCGAGTCCTTCATTGAGTTCGGGTTCAGGGACCTAAAGCTTTCTGACGAAGAAAAGACAGAAAGAATAAAGAATATGGCAAGGGTCCTGCTCTACGGACTGTCCGACTATGACCCGCTGACGATCAGGTCCTCATTCACAACCATAGGCAAGGTGCTTTTTGCTTCCGGTATGGTTTCAGACGAGCACAAGAGGCAGCTGTTCGACATGATCGGAAAGAAGCTTTTGACGCTGCTTTCCCATGATGACAGGAACCTTCTGTTCCTTGCCCAAAGCGCTGGACTTAACCATATATACAGGTTCATGTCGGGATACATACATGACCATGGCGACTTGAAGCTGACCGAAGCGAAGAGATATGCTTTCTTCCCCGGAACCTTCGACCCGTTCACAATATCTCACAGGAACATAGCCATACTGATAAGGGACCTGGGATACGAGGTATATCTTGCGATCGATGAGTTCTCATGGTCCAAGAAGACCCTTCCCAACAAGGTGAGGAGAAGCATACTCAACATGAGCACAGCCGGTGAGCTTGGCCTTTACCTTTATCCTGAGGACATGCCGATGAACCTGTCGAACTCAGAGGACATAAGGATGCTCAAGGACTCATTCAATGGCGAGGTCAGCATGGTCTGCGGCAGCGATGTGGTTGAAAATGCCTCAAGCTACAAGCGGCCTCCTTCCGAAGATTCCATACACTCCCTGAAGCACCTGGTCTTTGAGAGGAGCAGGGGACGCAGCAGCAAGAGGAAAATCAGGAGCATCCTAAGCGATGTAACGTTCCTTGACCTTCCGAAGGACCTCAAGGAAATCAGCTCCACCCAGATAAGGGTCAACATCGATGAAAACAGGGATATCTCCTCGCTCATCGACCCTCTTGCACAAAAATACATATATACCAACGGCTTCTACCAGAAGACACCTGTGGAGAAGACGCTGCTTCAGATGTCCTTCCTTGAGAAGAAAATCGTGCCTGCATATGACGAAGAGCTGGATTCTGAAATCAAGATCCTCTTCGGTGATGACAGCGAGACCATCAGAAGCCTTGTGAAAAGCAACTACAGCAGACCCTCCGGCAGAGTCCTTATCCTGAAGGACATGAACACGGGGAAGCCTGTGGGTCTGTCGATGTTCCACTGGGCCAGGAGCGAAAACATACTGGTGGAAGTTGGCGAACCCGGACTTGCGAACCTCGTCAGGGAAAAGAACCAGGGAAGGATAATTGTCCTTGACGGCTTCTTCACGGACCCTCCTGACAGGCTGAGGAACTACAAGCAGATCCTGCTTACAGAGACTCTGTCCTTCGCAACCTCCAGGGATTATGAATATGCTCTCTACCTTCCAAAGCACGCTCTCCTGAACGACATGGGATTCAATTCTATCATGGAGCACTGCAACTTTAAAAAACTTTCAGACGACCATCCACTGCTGTTTGTGGACATGAGGACTCCCCTGGTCCTTAACCTCGACATAGACAATATACTAAAGGACCCATTCAGGACCAACCAGAAGCTTGCCGCTGCAATCTCCACCGCCAGGGGAAGGCTTCAGAAGGCAATCTGCGGACTTTTCCCCGGTACCCTTCTGATACCCTATGAGCCGCTCATGCTGCACCAGGGTATGATCCAGAAGATATGCCGGGAAAATGGTGTCTCAATGAAGGTAACTGAACCAAGGACACTCGGTGACCTCATGTGCGTCCCCTACGGCGACATACTGGACAGGGAGCTCATACCGAATACTGTTACAAAGTCACTGCACACTGAGAAGTATTTCAATTCAGACATGAAGGACTTCACAATCAAAGAGGTCCCCTTCTACCTGTCCCTTGAGGACCAGGTAAGGACACTGGCCTCGTTCAAAAGGCCTGTCATACTTGTTGATACGCTTCTTCACAAGGGTTACAGGATGAAGGCACTGAATCCCCTCCTCAAGAAGGAAGGAATCGAGGTCAGGAAGATAATCACCGGGATCCTCTCGGCAAGAGGATTGGACCTCATGGCCCACAAAGGCTATGCAGTGGACTCGGTATACTACATTCCAAGGCTCAAGGTCTGGTTTAACGAAATCGACCTTTACCCGTTCATCGGCGGAAATGCCCTCTGGAGAGGCTCATTCCCTGAAAGGAACCTGATACCATCAGTAAACCTTATACTGCCCTACACCTCCCCGAACTTCATCCTTGAAGCTGGCAACGAGGCTCTCTTCGAGCTTTCCAGGGTCTCCATCGAGAGCTCCCTTGAAATACTGAAGGTGCTGGAGGAGGAATTCCATAAATACTATGAAAGGAAGCTTACGCTATCCTCCCTTGGACATGTCTTTACAATGCCAAGGGTACCAGACAAAGGCAAGGACATTGCCTATGACCTGTCCAGAAGCCCTTCGAGCTATCTGGAATCAGACCTGGAACAGCTCATGAGATATGACAGGCTCATTAGGTAGCGGAATATCAAGGCCAAAAAAGGAGATAAATATGAGGAACACTTTCTCACTTGAGGAAATACTTGCATACATTGAATGTTCGAGGCGAAGCGGTTCACTGGACATACCCGCTTTTCTCGACAGCCTTGAACCGGAGCTTCTTGATTCTGTGATGGCTCTGGTCGCCGAAAACGAGGAGGAAAACTGTCTTTCTGGTATAGGCGAGTTGGTTTCATCCGGCTCCCCGGTCTACCTCGTCGATGAAAGGGTAAAGCTTAACAGGCATGTCGCCCAGAGCATGAAGGAGCTCCTTGGCTATACCGGGGTACGGATCCTTATGGATGAGGAGGACTCCCTTGGAAGCCTCAGGATCCATATGGCAAGGACACCCAGCGACCTTCTGCCGATCATACCATGGAAGCCAAGGATTTCAATCGCAGGTCTCGGAGATGTGGGAGGGACTCTTCTCATAGGTCTAAGGCTTCTCGGTGGCGATGACATAGGAAACATCAGGATATTCGATCCGGATGAGAATAAGCTCAGGCGGTATGAGCTCGAGGTCAATGAGATAAGCGATGGAGGTCCGATGCCTGAGGTCACAGGCTCCTCATACAAGGAGCTTCTTGACTGCGACATCCTGATTTTCACCGTTTCCCTGGGTGTTCCCCCATTAGGTACAGACCTTAAGGATGTCAGGATGGTACAGTTCGAGAAGAACAGTGCAGTCCTCCTCCAGTATGCAAAGGATGCAGAAGAATCAGGCTTCAGGGGAATGTACTTCATAGTATCGGATCCGGTTGACCAGCTCTGCATGAGCCTTATGGTCAACGGTGGCATTGCGCCTGAACGGATACGTGGCTTCGGACTCGGAGTCATGGAGGGCAGGGCCAGGTACATCGCAAAAGAGATTGGTGCATACAAAGACGACCTCAGGGTATACGGACCACATGGAAAAGGAATCATTGCTGTTAATTCCCTTTCTGAATATGATGAGGAAGTTTCAGACAATCTGGCAGCAAGGACTGAGCATGAGAATTTCAGGATCAGGGAAACTGGCTTCAAGCCATATATAGCACCGGCACTTTCATCAGGAGCCATCCAGATGGTAAAGGCTATACGTGGAGAATACCACGCTTCAGCCTGGTTCGACGGAAAGGTGTTCTTTGGGGCAAGGAGCGTGCTGTCAGAAGGATTCACGCAGCCAGAGAGGATCCAGTTAAGGAGCATCCTGCCTAAACTTGAAGCATGCGAAGATTTTCTGCTCAGTTTTTTCAGATAAGGAGAATAAAATGAAACTTGAACTGCACTGCCACACTACCGCATCTGACGGGAGGCTGACTCCTGACGAGCTTATGGCTCTATCCGTAAGTGAAGGGCTTGACACCCTTGCTGTCACAGACCATGACACCACAGCTTCCCTTCCAAGGCTTGCAGAGCTTTCAAAGGGAAGCGGAGTAAAGCTTATCCCCGGAATAGAGCTTACGACCAGCCGCAAAGATGAAAGCATCCACGTCCTTGGCTATTTCACGGACGAGAGCTACAAGAATCCCGAGCTAACAGAATTCCTCCAGGACAAGTACACCCACAGGAACGACAGGGTAAAGAAGATGCTTAAGCTTTTAAAGCAGCATTTCGAGATCGACCTGGACTATGACGAGATAAGGAACAACTCAACAGGGGTCCTTACCCGTGTCCACGTAGCCAAGGAGATAACTAAGCTCTATAAGCAATATACTTTAGACTACATCTTCGACAACTTCATCTCAAAGGATAGTCCGGCATATGTGGAAAACCAGTATCTTCCTGTTGAAGAAGGCATAAAGCTGCTAAAAGGCTACGGTTGCGTTGTCGTTCTCGCCCACCCTGTCATCTACAAGAAGAATACTTTGGAAGACCTGCTTGAATACGATTTTGACGGACTTGAATGCTATTACTTTCTTAACACCGAGGAGCTTACAAACAAGTCGCTGCTTCTCGCACGCGAAAAGAACCTGCTTGTAACGGCAGGCTCAGACTATCACGGAATAAGGGGCGACAGGAAGCATGGCTACCTTGCCTCGATTGAATATGACCCTGACCATCTGGTCCCTTTCTTGAGCAGATTCAGATAACCAAATTATCATATCCAGAAAGTGAATTTTAGGGTTTTAGCATAGACCAGAAACCAGGACGTCAATAAAAAAAGGCAAATGATGCTGTCATCATTTGCCCTTTTCAGTTATCGCATATTCTTATGACTTAGCTAAGCACAGTTTGCTGAAAGGTTCAGCCTCCTGAACAGAGGACCTGATTTCTTCATGAAGAATCCAATCATCGGCCCGAACATCAGCATGCCTATGACAGTCCCCTCCCTTACGGTTAGAGGTACCTTGATTGTAACCACTAGAATCAGCACCAGAACTATGCATAGTACATCCACAAGCTGTCTGATATGACTGAACTTAATCCCTGTCTTTCCTGCCACTGCCATGCAGAGCCCCTCAAGTGCGAAAGTGACCGCATCAAGGTCCATTATCGCACCTACTGAAGCAGCTATCAGTGTGTACGATGAAACGAGAACTGCAATCCTCAATAGGTAGCTGTCAAACGATATGTCGCCAAGTACGTTGTATAGTACGAAATTAACCACTATGCCAAGAAGGATGCTTACAGGTACCTGAAGCAGGTGCCTGAACTTGAAGTCCTTCTTGAGAATTAAAAGCTGCCCTGCAACACAGGATATGTTGATTGCCATTCCTATTGTACCTAATTTTATTCCTGTGAGGAATCCCAAAGTCTGAGTCATGGCATCCCATGCTCCAACTCCTACAGCTGCCTTTATTGAAAATGCCGCGCCTATGCCGGTTGCTATGATCAGTACGAGCATTGCAGCATATCTTTTGATTTCCTTCATTTACAAATCTCCTTTAATGACAAGTCTCAGAAGCTTATCGGCATAAGGCCATAATAACCTCTATCCCATGACTTGAGTCTACAGTAACGGCATAGCTGCTTCAACGGATTTTCAAATTCTGTTATTTCAATTCCTGAAAATGAAATTAACAAAAAAAAGGCAGGAAAGCTTTCCTGCCTGAATGTAATCTTTGCTATCAGAGCCCTTCTGCAGCCTCAGTATCTGCTGACCGTGCCTTTATGACCATCGGAAAAAGTATCGCCGTGAATATCAGTACCGCTCCAGTTATCATCCTTGTTGAGATAACCTCACGGAACACTATGACAGAGAATACTGTCGCAAACAGCGCTTCCGTTGACATTATGACCGCAGCCCTGGTTTCATTCGTGAACTTCTGGCTGTACGTCTGCAGGAAGAAGGCAATGGTAGTAGAGAAGACTCCCAGGTATACTATGGCAGCATAGCCCTCAGGCTGAGCACCAAGCATTGTACCGCCTCTTGCTGCAAGTACGATTGCCGAAAGGAGGAACGAAACATTCATCTGGATTACTGTCAGTTCAATGGCGCTTTCTTCCTGGGAGTACAATCCGGTGAAGAATATGTGGAAAGCAAATGCGATGGAGCACAGGAAGCTCAGGAAGTCGCCCTGATTTATCGAGCCTGACAGGTCAAGGGACAGCACCCCTACTCCAATCAGGGCAAGTATGGCACCTGCGGTTTCCTTCCAGTTCAGTCTCTTCTTCAGCAATATGAAACCGAGGAACGGAACTATCACCACATTTACTGCTGTTAGAAATGCATTCCTCGACGGTGTAGTAAGCTCAAGGCCCAGCGTCTGGAGAAGGAAGGCACCGAACAGGAATACCCCAATTATAATTCCCTTCCTCAAGGTCTCAATCCTAATTCCTTTAAGCCTTTTGAAAAAGACGATATCAAGAAGCAGTGAGGATACGAAGAACCTGCCTGCCATCGCCTGGTATGGTGTCAGATAATCAAGTCCGATGGCTCCTGCTATGAACCCGCTTCCCCATATCATCGCAACCAGAAGCAGCCCCGCTTCACCCTTGTATCTCTTCATCATCCAACCGTCCCTTCATCCTTTGTACGAATATGAATATCTTATCACAACACACGGCAGTTTTCACATAAAATGATGATGCCCGGAATCAGGCATCATCTTTTATGTTCTATTCAGATACGTGCTGCGCTACCATGCCAGGTCCGGATTTTGCCAGCGTGCTTACCGCTTTCCCGAATTCTTTCCCTGTCAGACCATGTGCTGCCGGAACGCCGCCTGTTTTGGCTTCCTCCATCATTTCAGGTCCTTTGGCATCAGCTATATGCGCAGCCACGGCTCCAGGTTCTGACTTTGCAAGAGTGCTCACTGCTTCTCCGAATTCCTTCCCTGTCATCTCATGAGTCGCCGGCATTCCTTCATTACTCATAATTTCCTGGCCTTCAGCAACATGCTCAGCTACATCCCCAGGCTCCGATTTTGCAAGAGTGCTCACTGCTTCTCCGAATTCCTTTCCTGGGATCCCATGCAGTTCTGGAGCTCCTCCGGCAAGCGCAAAAACCGATGCAGTGCAGAAGATGCCTGAGAGCACTATAGATACTGCCATCATTTTCATCATCCGTTTCATATTCAATCTCCTTTGAATTTTCCCTAGTTACAGAATCATCTGCTGGAATACAGTTGAGAGAACACCTATCCTAAACCGTCTGCCCAAACTGAAACAGGTCATTTCTCCCAGGGAAATTCTCCCTTCTCCCTCGTCATGAACCTTCCGATGCTTACATCACCCATGCCGGTAAAAGATTCGCCATCGATGGTCCCCTCGGTCCATGCTTCTGAAGTGTCCACTGATTCATGTACCATCCTCGAGTATGTTCCAGAGCTGTATTTCGAAAGCGCTCTAAAGGTCCTCCCTTCTTCGAAGTACCATGTTATTACCACATCAAGCTCGCCTTCTTCAGGGTCCGGGAGGACAGGTTCCTCTCCGCTCTCCGTATCCCATTCGAATTCGTACCATAAGCCTGAAGCTGTGAAATCTGCAGCAACGCTTTCTTCAAGCTTTTTCGGCATTCCAACCGCATCACCAGGAACAGTCCCCTCAAAGTATCTCACATGATTAAGGCTTCCTTCCATGCTGATGCTGAAATAGCCGACACTGAAGGTTTCCTTGTCCTCCTTGTTTATGCCAATCTCCGTATAGGATACCGGCTCCATCGTATCAGGGTCATATTCCTCCCAGCCTGCATACAGCTGTACCTGGTCATCCTTTGTGATCAGGACATCATTGCCTGGATTGCCAGCTTCCTGCACTGCCGCCTTTGGCTCCTCAGGTATTTCGCTTTCACCGATGGCCATTCCCCTGTAGGTCGTGAAGCCTACATAGCCATCCCCTGCAAATTCCTCCCCGTCAACGCTGCCTATAGATTCAGCTGCATAGGTCACACCTCTGCTGAAGTCCCTGAACTTCACATCAAAATACCTTGTCTGTGAAAGGAACATTTCCTTATACACTTCATTTACCTTCAGGTCTATAACGAAGGAGTGAGTGGCCTCAATCGGCTCAGGGGGCTCCTCTTTTTCTTCGTCAGGAGTCCACATGACTTCCTGTCCTATTACGTCATCCAGAACCAGATGGAAGGCTTCCACCTTAGTGTTCTCAAGCACCACAGCTCCTGCAGGGAGAGTAGCGAAGAATTCCCTGTAGCCGAGGTATTCACCATCATCCCGTATATACTCCGTGCCATATATGAGAATGTCTCCCTCTACCTTGCTGCCGTCAATCTGAATGCTAATCCAGCTGGACTCAGTGACTCCGTCCTCCTCAGAAACCCAGTTTGCACCGATTACCGTGTATTCATCCCCGTATTTCTCGACCTTTCCCGCGGCTGCAAATGCCGTGACTGACGAAAGGACAAATGCCGCCAGTGCCAGAACGCATATCACTATCTTTCTCATGGCAGACCTCCTGAACTTCATTTAGTCAACTCCTACCTTCATTATAAGGCTGTCAGCAATAATGATATCTCCTCATCCGTGAATGGAGGTTAAATATTGCGTTAATTTTCAGCATGGAAAAACCGGCTGTCACCAGCCGGCATTGAAATCAATTTTCTCTTTTTTCCAGGCAGTCCCTGCAGACTCCTCTGAAGTTGAATATCTCGTGGGTCACCTCAAAACCTTCCAGGTCTTCCGAAATATCTGATACAGGCACCTTGATGTTGAAATCGAATATGTTTCCGCAGACATCGCACTTAAAATGTCCGTGCTCTATGGGGTTGTAGATGTCAAACCTTGCTTCCTTCGCTTCAATGGGCAGCATCTCAATCAGCTTGTGCTCTATGAAGAGGTTCATGGTGTTGTATACTGTCGCCTTGCTGAGAGTCGGAATTTCCCCTATCAGGGCATCATAGATGTCGTTAATGGATGGGTGGTTATGCGTATTCATAAGGTACTCATAAATCCTCTTTCTCTGATATGAGGGCTTGACTCCATTTTCCCTTAGATAGACATCGATGTTCTTCACCGCCATCACGACACCTCCTTATAATCATTCCAATTTATATCAATTATATTTTAACAGATTTGAATGGAAAAGTAACCATTTTCTAATCCAGGTCAACCATGCTTGAGTAGTCGCCAAGCTTGTCCCTTGTCGCTACCTCCCTCATCCTCTGGTCAATTACTTCGGCAGGAGTTACCTTGGTTACGCGCTGATGCCTGTAGTTGGCTGCAGCTGCTTCTATGATTATGGATATGTTCCTTCCGCTCCTGACAGGGACGGTTATCTTCTTGACCTTTACGCCAAGGATATCCTGGTATTCATCCATCCCGAGACGGTCATAGTCTCCATCGTCTCTCCAGTGTTCAAGGTGGATAATGATATCCAGCCTCTTGTTCTGTACCATTGTCGACAGTCCGAACAGCGCTGAGACGTCTATTATTCCAAGTCCCCTCACCTCCATCATACCGAAAGTGATTTCAGGGGACCTGCCCCTGAGGATTCCGTCAACCTCCCTGATGTCAACTGCATCATCCGCAACCAGCCTGTGGCCTCTCTTGAGCAGTTCAAGTGTGGCTTCGGACTTTCCTATGCCGCTTTCACCTGTTATGAATACTCCCATGCCATAGATGTCGACAAGGACGCCATGCATCCTGGTTTCAGGTGCGGTGGCGTTGGCGATGTACAGGGTGAGCTTCGATATGAAATTGGTGGTCGACTCCTTTGTCCGGAGCAGCCACCTTTTATAGGTCTTCGCTGCATCCACGATCTCCTGATGGGGCTCAAGACCCCTGGTAATTACCAGACACGGAATGTTGTATCTCATGAACCTGCTGAGCCTTTTCTTCCTTAGCTCAGGAATCAGTTCATCGAGAAAGCTCCATTCCCCCTGGCCAATGACCTGGATCCTTTCCCTGCTGAAGTAGTTGTAGAAGCCGGCAAGCTGAAGCCCTGGCCTGTTGACGTCAGTTATGTTTATGACGTCGTTCTCAGGACCCTTTACCAGTACCTCCATATCGAATTCCTTGATTATCTTTTCCACTGTAACAGCCATCGACATATCCCCCGATTATTTTTTACGTTCTATCCCCTCAAGGCTACCTTTAAGGTTTCCCTTCACCCTGTCAATATATTCTCTTCTAAGCTTTTCACGTTCGACTGTCTCTTCCAGGGTCAGCGTTCTTTCCCTGGCTATCCTTGAATACTCGTTTATCCTGGCAACGAGCTCATCATGTTCCATTATAATGCTCCTTAATAAAAATTGCTCTGCAATAAATGCAGAGCAACCACAAACTTTCTAGTTTCCCGACATGCCGTTCACCTATTGATCCATACCTGCTCTATGCAGGTGGGTTCTCCTCAGGTGGAATTCTATCTCCTTATGTTCCATGGAGAAGGTGTAGCTACTACCTTAAGTCTGATATCATCCATCTTGTTGGAGATCCCGGATATGTAATGTAGGTTGAATTTATAGGCTACGCGTACATCTCAGGATTCCTAATTAGATTATATCATACTTCAGCCCATTTACAACAAACCTCTCAACAAATTAACTTAATATTCTGCAAAGTTCATTGTCCCCCATGGAGTAATGGCATTTGTCAGAGGCTCAGCTCTTCAAGTACTGTTTCAAAATCAACATCAAGGTCATCCTTCAGAAACATCAGTACGACTTCTATTGTGCCATAGTCTTCCGGGTCAATGTCGTAGGTCACGAACTGCCCGTCTATGTTCTCGTCCTCGATGATTTCCTCAACTATGTCGCCGATATTGTCAACAGCGAGGTCTGTGAGAAACGGGAACATATGGTCAAAGTAGTATTCATCGCTCTCCTCTTCGGCCTCTTCCTTTGCAAAGCTTGCCGCAGATGCCAGCTCCTCGTCGTCAAAATCATAGAATGCCCTGACAACAAGAACACCCTCTTCGTCCTTCAGTGTCTCTATATCGCTAAGTCCCTTGTCCTCCATCATGGAGATGATATCCTTCTTTTCCATTATTCCACCTCACCGTATAAAAGATTCTTGTATTCCTTCTTTACCTTCTGGAACTCCTCGTCATCCTCGACCGCATTGAGCTCCTCCTTGCCTTCAGAATCCTTGTCCACCCTGAATACAAACTCGTCATCGCTATTCTCGTCAAGGGGGGCAAGTACGAGGTACTCCTGTTCTTCCACATAAACCCTCGCCACGGCTTCAAGCTCCACCACGTTGCCATCCTCATCCCTGAACTTCATTATCTCACGTTCCAAAGTGCACCCCCTGCATCTTTTTTTGTCTGATTAAATAATAACACCTAAGAGAGAATGCTTCAACGAACATCTATGAAAGAAATCCAAATTAATCTATCTGCACTTTTCCAGAACCCTGGAAAGGAACCTGTCAGCAAACTCATCAGCCTGCCTGTATTCCTCTGCAGATGCCACGAACTTGAACCTGAACCCCTCAACCGGGCTCATCTTGAGACCTGAAAGCCTTTCAGTCAGAAGCTGGACACCTTCTCCTGTCCATCCATAGGACCCGAAGGCACCACAGACCTTTCCCTTGTTCGTTATGGCTGAAGCGTGTCCAAGGAGCTCCCAGGCAGGCAGGACGGCATCCCTGTTGATGGTTGGTGAGCCTATCAGGAATGCCTTTGATTCCTCAAGCCTCCTCGATGCCTCTTCTATCCCAATTTCAGTTATGTCATTGACATGTACAATCTCGCCCTTTGACCTGAGACTTTCTGCGATATGTTCAGCCACATCTGCAGTGTTGCCATAAGCGGATACATAAAGTATCTCGATGTCCTTCTGGTAGTTTTCAGGAAGACGCGCCCACTCCCTGTACTTATCAATGTAGAAGCCAATGTCCTCTGTATGCACCGGACCGTGGCTTACGCATACCATGTCGAAGTCATAGTCCTCAAGCCTGTCCAGGGCCTTGTTCACGAATCCCTTGAACGGTCCCATTATGACATCGAAGTAGTACTTCATCTCTTCAAGGTAGCTTTCTGCATCATCAGCTGACTGTGCCTCCTCCTCTGCATAGTGGCAGCCGAGGAAGTCGCAGGTGAACATTGTCTTCATTTCCCTTGCATATGCGAATATGGTGTCCGGCCAATGGAGGTTGGGTGCAGAAATGAACTCAAGGTTCAGGTCTTTTCCAAGGGAGAGGACACTTTTATCCCTGGCATCGATCCATCTGAAATCCCTGTTAAGTATGTCCTTAAGGTAGTTCATTGCAGCCCTCGAGGATACCACCTGTGCCTCAGGATAATCATCGAGAAGGCTGCCAATAGTCCCCGAATGGTCGCATTCCGTATGCAGAGTCACTATATAGTCAACCTTCCTGTCACCTATTACCGAGACTATGTTCTCCCTGAATTCCGGATAGAACGGATTCTTCACGTTGTCAACTACAGCAACCTTGTTCTCTCCAACCAGCAGGTAGGAGTTGTAGGTGGTTCCCTTCTTAGTCTCCATTATGATGTCAAATACCCTGAGCTCAGGGTTCTCAACGCCTATCCAGTAAAGATTTTCCTTCAAAAGCTTTGCAGCCATTGTAATCACCTCATATAAATTTTTAACGATTATATTGTATCAAATTTATGTGTGTTTTGCACTACTTTTTTTAGAACCATTATAAATTAGACTCAATGTCATTTGCGTGCAAATACTTTTCTTTTGTTTATTTATGTAAAAAAGCATATTAACCAGGTATAGGAAAATGATGATCAAGATGATGCGAAACTATTGAATGCCATGTGCCGGAAATTGTATTATAGTATAGTTAGGAAGCACAGGAGGATTAAAATGAAGAATAAAGCAGTCATTCTTGGCTCAAATTACTATATAGGACTTTCAATAATAAGATGTCTCGGTAAAGAAGGAATCTATACTGTTTCAATGGATTATTCCACTGAAAACACGTACGGCGCAAAATCAAAGTATCTTAAAGACCAGCTTATCGTCCCCCACTACAGGAAGGAGGAGGAGAAGCTGGTACGGTACATGGTTGAATACTCGAAGAAGCAGGACAGAAAGCCTGTGCTGTTTCCAAGCGGTGACCCATATGTTGAATTCATCGACAAGAATTTTGACGTCCTCAAGGAGCACTACCTTTTCCCGATGGACAAGAAGGGCAAATGGACAGATGCACTAATGAAGGATTCCCTTGAGAAGCTGGCAATCAAGTATGGAATGCCGGTGCCTGAAAGCGTCCAGCTGGATGATCCTGACATTGTAGGGAAGGTCGATGAAACCATCAGTTATCCATGCATTCTCAAGCCCACAGAATCAACGCAGTTCGTTGCAAAGTTCAGGGTCAAGAATTTCCTTCTGAAAAACAGTGATGACCTGAAGAAATTCAGGGACACCATCATGGAAGCAGGAATGGGCGGAGTGGTCCAGAGGATCATCCCCGGCTTCGACGACCATATGTATACCTATGACGCATACCTTGACAGGCATTCTGATGTTACACACTGGATGACCTGCCAGAAGCACAGGCAGTTCCCGATCAACTTCGGTGCTTCGGTATACACTGAGCAGAGGCTTGTTCCCGAGCTACATGAGATGAGCAGGAAATTCTTCAAGGACATTGAATACAGAGGCTTCGGCGAGATAGAGTACAAGAAGGACTCGAAGACAGGCAGGTTCTACCTCATCGAGATAAACGCAAGGACGACAAACCTCAACAGCCTGCTTTACAAGGCCGGCGTCAATTTCCCGCTTCTTGCCTACAGGGAAATGGTTGGAGAGACTATCATACATGACAGGAAGACCTATGACAGCGGAATCTACTTCAGATATCTTTACGAGGACCTCCTTGCGATGAGGGAATATGCACGGGCCGGACAGCTTTCAAAGTCAGGCATGGCTCTCTCGCTCCTTAAGCGGAAGGCACCTGCCATACTTGAACTTGGTGACCCTATGCCAGGAATTGCATTCCTTAGGATGGTATACGGGAAAGTCCGGAAGAAAGGCTGAAATCCAGTTAAAAAATTAGATTACATAATGAACGGGCAGCATGCTGATTTGCATGCTGCCCGTCCTTTTCCGATTATGCTGATTCCTGCGATTTCTGGATGATGTCCTTGACCTTCATGAGCCTTGTTATCGTACTTCTCTCATTCTCGTCAAGCTTCATCCTGATGAACTTGATGGTCTCCTTAAGTTCAGGTATAGTCCTGTATTCCAGTGCATTTACCCTTCTTCTGGTCTTTTCGATCTCGTCGGCCATAAGCTGGCAGGATTTCTCCACCTCTGCAAGCTCAAGGAGCTTGGGCATTATGGAGTAGAGCTTTGAAATGGCGTCGTCAAGCTCAGAGGAGGTCTGGGCGAATCCGTAAGGATATATGCTTCCCTCGTCACCTTCGAGCTTCCTTATGAAATTCATCACAGGAACGTTGACGCTCATTATGTTCTTTTTCTTGATGTCCACTGTTATGCTTTCCTTTGGGAAAGCGACAGCTTCCTGAAGGAACTCCGGAGACATTAT